>PQAQ01000104.1 GCA_003105305.1 Candidatus Methylomirabilota bacterium | reverse complement strand
TCGCCGATCTTTTCTGCGATCCGGTAGTGCAGAAGTGACCGGCCAACGTGGTTCGGTTGTGGTTCGTTATTCCGATCCTGTGCCAACGCCCTGGCAGCCACCTCGAGCGCCGGCTTTCCCAGGAGGTCTTCCGCTTCCGCCTGCTGTTCGAGCAGGCGTTCGATTTCCTGCCGAAGAGAGTCGTCCCCGGCGCAGACTTCATGGAGAAACGCTTCCCGTCGGGCTGGCTCGAGTTCCAGGGCAGAGTTGTAGAGCCGCTTGATCTGCTGCCAGCGCTCAGGATTCATGCCGGTCCTCCGGGCGAGCGCTCACGCTGCATGTCACGATGCACTCGACGGTAGGCTGCCTCACGGAGACGGCAACCGTCGCAGTGCGGCAACAACCACATGAATTGGCCGACATTATAATTCGGCTGACGCATCCCGGGATAGTTGAATCCGCAGCACTTGTCAGCATATTTGGCGCTCGAAAACTGGCGCGCTCCCAAGATACGGCGTTCGCGTCAGTAACCCGCCTCAAACTCCGCCACGCCGTAGGCAGCCCGCTCGGGGCGGATGAGGCCGTCAAGGATTAGGGAACGGAACGCGACTCTAAGATCTGTTCTTTGCCTGCCGGAGCAATTCCGATAGAGATCTACCGACTTCTGGACACGATAACGATCCTAGGTAAGCCGAGGATCCGGGAGCCCGGACGATCGGACGCCTTGGCGCCAACCTCGCTTGGAGGCTCGAGCCTCCTTGTCGTTCCCTTCTGTGGCATTGGTTCTTGTGGTATGCGATTCCATGAAAGCGCGGAGTTCAGGGGGAGATTCGTTTCTGAGGAGGGAATACCAGCAGGCCCATAGAATCGTTTTTGATCGTGCAAGGCAAAGAGATTCGATCCGTCTTATTGATTAGGCATTTGTGAGGCCTATTTCGTAGTGAGGATAGGATGGCGCGAAAAATCGCGGTCTAGGGAACAATAGCGCTTCTTATTGCCACATGCGCAAGGAGAAACGATGGGTAACATGATCAAGCTCATATTTGTTGCGGGGGCTGGCTTTCTGGCTGCTTGCCCGGTTACCCAACAAGCGGTCAGCAACGGGCAAACCGGGGTGAAGCAAATCTCCTGCGGTGGGAAAACCTATGCCCTCTACCCGGCAATCTTCAAGGAAAGGCCGGATATTCCCTCCCCCTACCGAGCCGAGGATGGACTTGAAGTTCTGACGGCCCGCACAGAACAGAATGACTACGCCCTCGTCCCAGTCACGATCACTCCGGGAATCGCGCTCTGCCCCTGGGAGGCGCCGCTGGAGATCGACCAAGAGGACTTTTCAGCCCTGGCAAGGACCGGTGTGCACTCCGAAGCTGAGTTGGAGCTGACCCGATCCATCACAGGCCGTTCGGTGGCGGAAATCACCGAACTCGGCCGTCCCGGCCGATTGTCCAGCAGCGGCTTTATGGCCGAGGACGAGGACATCCTTTCAGTAATCAAGGGTGACAATCGTCTGGTGGCTAAGCTGGGCCTGACGCACGCGGAAGTGGCCAGACCTCTCCTACACGTCTGCAACCTGATCCGCGCACTCTATTTGGAAACCGGGGCGAGACACACCAACATTGTGTTCTATGCCGGCAAGCGGCTGACTTTGCAGGTGGAGTTCAGCCGCGGCGGGCAGAAGTCCATCTTTCAGGATAGCCTTGACGGCGCCTGGACGATCAAGATTCGGCGGGATTTTGAGGAGAAAGAACAAGCGTTCCTGAACCGAGCGTACGCTCGCCTCGACCCTGCCCAGCGTGAAACCCTTGTCGAGCGACTCACGGAAATGCTGACGGGTGAAATGCAGCCCTTCTATATCTATCGCTACGGCTTCTACGAGGGCCACACTGCTTGGCGGACCGATCCCGTGGTGATTGCGTTCCTGTTCGGGCTCAAGTCCATCGAGGAGATTGAGGCCGTTTTTGCCGGGCAACTGCACCGGGTATTGACGCAGCACTTCGTGTGCGATTCCCAGTAGCGGGACGGACGCATCCAGGATCGCATCAGTGTCACACCGCGCTGCCGCTCGGGGCGTGACCTCAGTGAACACGACTTTTGGACAACCAACGAGATTCTCGTCGCCCTGACTGAGGGAGGTGATGTCAAACCTACTGCGGCAGGTTCATGCGGCTTAGGAGGGCCTGGAAGCACGGGGTGTTGCGCAGATTTTCGAAAGGCGCCATTGTATTGACGAAGAGCGTGTTCCCATCGCGCACTTCGAGACCTTTCTCGATCCAGGGTCACGGCGCCTCCATCTCGAGTCTCGTCGCCGCGGGGCGCTGAAAAGAAAGGCGATTAGGGCACGGTGGATGGGCAACGCCGGAGCAGAAGAAAGCAGGGTATATTAGAAGCCGGCTTAGAAACGTAGAGATCTGTCTGCTGGATTCTACGGAGGGACGTTTCATGAATCCGCTACGGGTGTTCCGATCTTGGCCTTTAGGGATTCGATTAACTCTCATCGGGGCATTCTTAGCCTTGTTTTGGATCCCAATCCTGCACACGTGGTTCCGTGGCCCCTGGGGCACTACCGTCAGGAACGTACGACCGTGGGAGTGGCCAGTTTCGACACCGGCGGCGGAAGGATTTGATGCGGAAAAGCTGTCTAAGCTCGTGACTCGCATACGTGCAGGGGAGTATTGCCCGCACCTGCAGGCCCTTTTGATCGCCCGTCACGGTCGGCTAGTTACGGAGGAATATTTTCATGGGTGGGGGCCGAGTCTGCTGCACACGCTGCAATCGGTCACGAAGAGCTTTACATCGGCGTTGGTGGGAATTGCCCTGTCGCGCGGAGAGTTCAGGGACGTCGATGAGCGCGTACTGGACTTCTACCCAAATGGTGACGACTTTACCGCCGTGGATAAACGTAAGGCAGCACTTCGTCTTCGCGATATACTCACCATGCGTACCGGCTTTGATTACGACGAGAACGGCGCGTTTTCTCCTCATGCGCAGCTGAACTTGCTGCC
>PQAQ01000103.1 GCA_003105305.1 Candidatus Methylomirabilota bacterium | reverse complement strand
TCTTTGAACGGTTCCTGAACCCGGAGCGGATCAGCATGCCGGATATGGATATCGACTTCAGCGACGACCGGCGCGACGAAGTGATCGAATACGTCACAAAGAAGTACGGAGCCGATAATGTCGCTCAGATCATCACATTCGGGACGATGGGGGCCAAGGCGGTCATCCGGGACGTCGGGCGGGGCCTGGGGATGCCGTATGCCGAGGTGGACAAGATCGCCAAGCTGGTGCCTAACCGGATCAATATCAGCCTGGACGAGGCGATTGCCGAAAGTCCGCCGCTGACCGAGGCGGTACAGAGCCGCCCGGAGGTGGAAGACCTGTGGCGGGTCGCCAAGTGTCTGGAGGGGCTGACACGCCACGCCTCGACCCACGCCGCCGGTGTCGTGATCTCCGGCGACCCGCTCACTGAGCATGTCCCGCTCTACAAGGATCCGAAGGCCGGCAGCAAGCCGACGACCCAGTACGCCATGAAGGCCATCGAAAAGATCGGCCTGCTGAAGGTCGATTTCCTGGGCCTGCGGACCCTGACGGTCATCGCCAACACCCTGGATCTGATCGCGGCGGGACGCGGGGTGAAGATCCAGATCGAAGAGATCCCCCTCGACGACCCGGCGGTCTTCAAGCTGCTCGGCGAGGCGCGGACCTTTGGGGTGTTTCAACTGGAATCCTCCGGGATGCGGGATCTGATGCGGCGCCTGAAGCCGGAACGGCTTGAGGATGTCATCGCCCTTGTGGCGCTGTACCGGCCAGGACCGATGGTGATGATCGACGACTTCATCAACCGAAAAAACGGCAAGGTCAAGATCAGTTACGACCACCCCTTGATGGAGACCATCCTCAAGGAGACCTACGGAATCATGGTCTACCAGGAGCAGGTCATGCGGATCGCCTCTGATCTCGCCGGCTTCTCGATGGGTGAGGCGGATGTGCTGCGCAAGGCGATGGGGAAGAAAGACCCTGAGACGATGGATCAACAGCGGAAGAAATTCGTTGATGGGGCAAAGGCGAAGGGGGTCCAGGCGCGGACGGCGCAAAAGGTCTTCGATAAGATGGCGCCTTTTGCGGGATACGCCTTCAACAAGCCCCACGCCACCTCGTATGCCCTCGTCGCCTATCAGACCGCCTACCTCAAGGCGCACTATCCGGTTGAGTTCATGGCAGCCCTTCTCACCTCGGAGATGGCGAATACAGATGGAATCGTCAAATATATTGAAGAGTGCAGGCAGATGGGGATTACGGTCCTGCCGCCGGACGTCAATGAGTCGGACAGCCGTTTTACCGTAGTGGGAGAGCAGATTCGATTCGGGCTGGTCGCCATCAAGAACGTCGGCGAAACGGCCATTCAGTCGATCCTGGCCACACGACGGGACAAAGGACGCTTCCGGTCGCTCTTCGACTTCTGCGAGCGGGTCGACCTGCGTCTGGTCAATAAACGGGTCGTCGAGAGCCTGATTAAGTGCGGGGCCTTTGACTCCCTCGGGGCGGCGAGGGCACAGCTCATGGCCGTTGCGGACAAGGCGATGAACGCCGGCGCCGGCGCACAGCGGGAGCGAAGTCATGGCCAGGTCTCATTGCTGGATGTCCTGGAGGCGAAGGGCGAGCTCAATCATCAGGCGGAGACCCTGCCGTCTATCCCAGAGTGGTCGCCGACTCAACGCCTAGCCGGAGAAAAGGAGACGTTGGGCTTCTATGTAACCGGCCACCCGCTCACCGATTATCGGGATATCATCGCCAAGGTTGCGGCGGTCGCCACCGATCGGCTGGCTGCCTGCCAGGATAAAGAGACAGTCACGGTGTGCGCCATTGTAACCGCCGTCAAGGAGATCACCACTAAGAGCGGCGAGCGAATGGCCTTCGTCACGCTCGAAGACATGGCCGGGACGGTGGAGGCAGTGGCGTTTCCTGAACTGTATAAGGCGAACCTGCTCCACTTGGTAAAGGGTGCGGCCGTCATGGCGAAGGGTCAGGCGGATGTCGGTGAGGAGGTCGTCAAGCTGCTCCTGGCGGAAGTAAGCCCCCTCGCGGATATCGAAGTGCGGCGAGCGTCTTCGGCAGTGGAAATTACGATTAGGGGGGCGGACCTGTCCGACCCAACTCTGGAGCAGTTGAAAAGCCTGTTGCTGAAATTTCCTGGATCGACTCCTGTGAGGCTCCATCTGAAGGTTGCACCGGGCGCCCAGGTCACCATTGCCGCCTCGCCGGACCTGACCGTTACAGCGAATGAGGAACTCAGACGAGAAGTAGAGGTCCTGCTAGGTCCGGGTACGATTAACGGCATGTGACTGCGAACAGGATACCGACCACGCTGTTCTGGTTCACCCGTCGCGACACGCGGATATAATCCGCGGAGACCCAAGCGACAGCATGTTTCTCGAGTGCGCCATCGAAGCCGGGGTAAACTCGCTCATCGCTGACGATCGACACCTGAAGAAGTCCGTGGGCCTGTCCAAGTCCCGCATCATGGCGGGGTTGCAGTGTCATAAGCGGCTCTGGTGGACGGTGCACGAGCCCGCGGCGCCGGAGCTACAGCCGGATGAAATCGCGCAGGCGGCGATGGACCGTGGTACCCGCGTGACTGAAGTCGCCCGGACCTACGTGCCTGGCGGAATTCTCATTGACCTCCCCTACGACTCTTACGCTGAGCGTCTGGCACACACCCGGCAGGCGATCACAGACGGCGCACCGGTGGTCTATGAGGCCTCGTTCCGAGCCGGTAATGTCTTTGTCGCAGTAGACATCCTCAAGCGGGATGGTAGCGGTTTTCGCCTTATCGAAGTAAAGTCGACCACGTCGGTCAAGGATTACCACCTTCCTGACGTGGCGATCCAGGCGCACGTCGTACGACAGGATGGGCTCGACCTCGTGGGCGCCGAGGTGATGCATCTCAACCGGGAATGCGCCTACCCGAACCTCTCCAACCTTTTTACCAGATCGGACGTAACGGCAGCGGTGGTCGCTATCGAGGATCGCGTGCCGGGGTGGGTGGCCCAGCAGGTCGAGATACTCAAAGGGCCGGTCCCGGACGTGCCCATCGGGTCCCATTGCGCGACCCCTTACGAGTGTCCCTTTATGGCGCGTTGCTGGCCAACACTGCCGCCCCACCACGTGAGCACACTCTACGCCATGAAGCATCTGACCGTAGATCTCGAGGCGCAAGGCTATCGAACTATCTACGATCTGTCGGAGGACGTGCCGCTGGGGCGTATCGCTAACCGGCAGCGGCGGGCGGTGCAGGAAGGTCGGACCGTCGTGGAGCCAACCCTCGCCAGAGCCTTGGATGCCTTCGTCCATCCGATCGCCTTCCTCGATTTCGAGACCGTGGGCCTTGCGATCCCCGTGTGGACGGGGTGCCACCCCTACGATGCCGTGCCGGTCCAGTTCAGTTGCCACGCGCAGGAGGCGGATGGCCGCGTGACACACCACGAGTGGCTAGCCGAGGGGCCGGGCGATCCGAGGCCGGTGCTCGCGGCGCGCCTGATCCGAGCCTGCGAGACCGCGCGAACTATTGTTGCGTACAATGCCGGCTTCGAACGCCGGTGTATCGAGCAGATGGCCGAAGCACTGCCGAACTTCGCCGAGCCGCTTCGGAGTATCGTCGATCGGCTGGTGGACCTGCTGGCGGTAGTTCGCAACCACGTCTATCACCCGGAGTTCGGGGGCAGCTTTGGGCTGAAGATCGTCCTCCCGGCGCTTGTACCGGAGCTTAGTTACGATAGCCTGACAATCGCCGATGGAGTAGTGGCGAGTCTTGAGCTGGAGCGGCTGCTGTTCAATCATGACGGGCTGGAAACAGCTGAGAAAGAACGGCTGCGCAGCGACCTGCTTCGCTACTGTCACCACGACACCTGGGGATTAGTAAAGCTGCTGGAGCGGCTACGAGAGATGATTTCATAAAAAGACAGTACAAGGCTCCTCAGTTAATCTGATTGGCGTTCCCTAATAATTGCGCAGTAGTCTCACGCAGCTTTAGTCCTATCGTCAATGGCCGGCGACGGTCATACGGCCGATCTTGAGGGTGGGGGCAACGACGCTCTGGCGGAAGCTCAAGTCGTTCCCCACCATCTCGATTCCGGACAGCATCTCCTTGAGGTTGCCGGCAATGGTGATCTCATGTACCGGATAGGCCAGTTCACCCTTCTCAATCCAGAACCCTACCGCGCCCTGCGAGTAGTCGCCGGTCACCAGGTTTACGCCAAACCCGATCAGTTCCGTGACGTAGATTCCGGCGTCTACCGAGCGGACGATCTTGGCAGGTTCGTGCGGCCCGGCCTGGAGGTAAAAGTTGGTCGGCCAAGCCGTCGGCAGATCGCCGACGCCGCGGCTCGCGTTGCCGGTCGGCTTCATCCCGAGCTTGCGGGCGGAATAGCAGTCAAGGAGATAGCTGCGCAGGACGCCGTTTTCTACGATGGTATTCCGGCGGGTCGGCAGCCCTTCGCCATCGAACGGCTTTGAGCCCAGATGGCCCGGCAGCGTCCCATCATCGTAGATCGTAACGGTCTCCGCCGCAATCCGCTCACCTAGCTTACCGACCAGGAACGACGCCCCGCGATATAGCGCCGAACCGCTAAGCGCGCCGCAGAGCAGGCGCATGAGGTTAGCGGCCATCTCAGGGTCAAAGACTACCGGGACCTCTTGGGTCTTAA
>PQAQ01000102.1:12400-21622 GCA_003105305.1 Candidatus Methylomirabilota bacterium | reverse complement strand
TAGTTACTATTAGGCTGTATTCAATGCTCTGAATGTGGTCAGCGCATGATTCACATTCAGCGCCCTCTCGAGTGTAACTCGGCCGGAGAGGGCGTTCGCGTATTTGGGCGGCAAGATTAGAGGCAGGGAGGAAGGAGAAAATGGCATCGCTCCTATGGACTATCTTGACTCCACAAGGCTTCGAGCCGCACGGCTACTGCTTCCTGTGGACGCGACCGTTGTTGTGGCTCTATATCGTCTCGGATTCGCTGATCACGCTCTCGTATTATTCCATCCCGATCGCGCTCATCTACTTCGTCCGTAAGCGGCGTGACCTCGCCTTCAACTGGGTATTTCTGTTCTTTGCGGTGTTCATCGTCGCGTGCGGAACCACGCACCTCATGGCGTTATGGACCCTATGGAGTCCCCTGTATTGGCTGGATGCGGCCGTGAAGGCCGTGACGGCCGCCGCATCAGTTGTGACCGCGGTGGCGCTGTGGCCGTTGATCCCGAAGGCGCTGGCGCTCCCTAGTCCAGCCCAACTGGAAGCCGCCAATCTCTCGCTCCAGGAAGAGGTCTGCGAACGCCACCGAGCACAAGAGGCGTTGCGTGCGGCGTACGACGAGATGGAAAAGCGAGTTCGCGAACGGACCAGGGAATTGACAAGCACCGCTGAAGCCTTACAGGCTGAAATCACCGAACACGAGCTGGCGGAGCAAGCCCTGCGGGAAAGCGAAGCGAAATATTGGGCGCTTGTGACCCAGATCAATGATGGGCTGTTTGTAGTGGACGTTCAGGGCGTCATCACCTTTGCAAACCGGGCGTTGGCTCAGATTCATGGCCTTGAAAGTCCTGAGCAACTCGTCGGCCGCAGCCTTTTCGAGTTCATTGCCCCTATCGCGCTGGACCACGTGAAGGAGCTGTTTACCGGCGCGGTAGAGACAGGAATCACGGCCGAGGTCGTGGAGACGCAGATCGTACGCGCTGATGGAGAGAGCGCGTTTATTGAGATAAAATCGGTTCCCATCCTGGAGGACGGCAGGGTTGCAGGCTTCCGGGGGATCCTGCGTGATGTCACCGAGCGTAAGCGGACCGAGGGGCAGATCCGCCTTCAGGCAGCCGCGCTGGAAGGCGCGGCGAACGGCATCGTCATTACTGATCGCAACGGGACGATCAGGTGGGTCAATCCGGCCTTTACGAGGCTGACCGGCTATACCGCCGAGGAGGTCGTCGGCCGGACCCCGCGCTTGCTCAGATCGGGCCGGCACGATCAGGCGTTCTACCGCAACCTGTGGGCCACCGTTCTGTCCGGTCGCGTGTGGCAAGGCGAAATAGTCAATCGCCGCAAGGACGGCAGGCTCTACACCGAGGCGCAAACCATCACGCCTGTTCCGGACGAACACGGCGACATTGCCCATTTCATTGCCATCAAACAGGATATCACCGAGCATAAGCGCATGGAGGAGCAACTTCGTCAGGCGCAGAAGCTGGAGGCGATCGGCCTCCTGGCCGGAGGGATTGCCCACGACTTCAACAATCTCCTGAACGGAATCATCGGCTTCGCGGAGCTCGCCTTGAAGGAGCTGCCGGAAGGCTCAAGGGGGGCGTCGTACCTCGCCCGGGTTCCCAGATTGGGCCGCCAGGCCGGCAGCCTGATCGGCCAACTGCTGGCCTTCGCGCGCAAGGCCCCCCTAGAGCGACAGCCGCTCGACCTCAACCCGCTGCTCAAAGAGAGTGGCAAGCTGCTGCAGCGAACATTCCCCGAGACGATCACGATCCAGGTAGAACCCGCCTTCGAGCCCCTTGTTGCAAATGCAGACCTGGGCGAGGTGCAGCAGATTATCCTCAACCTCGCCACCAACGCCCGAGACGCCATGCCCCACGGCGGCGTCCTCACCCTCCGACTGGTTCCGGTGACCCTCACGGAGTCGAGCCTGGGGGATCACCCGCATCGTCGGCCGGGTGCGTTTGCTTGTCTGACCGTGGCCGATACCGGGACCGGCATCCCGTCCGCCGTTCGGGACCGAATCTTCGAACCCTTCTTCACAACCAAGGCGCTTGGTCATGGGACCGGCTTGGGCCTGGCCTCGGTCTACGGGATCGTTCATCAGCACGAGGGCTGGCTCGAAGTGGAGACGGCCGAAGGGCAGGGGAGTGCCTTCCACGTCTTTCTCCCGATAGTGCCCATTCCGGCAGACGTTACGCCCTCGGTCGGTGGGGCGATGCCGCACGGGCGCGAGACGCTCCTGTTGGTGGAGGACAACCCGATCGTTCTGGAAATGGGAGAGATCCTCCTGAGCGACCTTGGATACACCGTCTTCACTGCTGCCGATGGCGTCGAAGCGCTGGCAGTCTTCCGGACTCACCCTAATATTGCGCTGGTGCTCACCGACGCGATTATGCCTCGGATGGGGGCGGCAGACCTGATCCCGGCCCTCCGTGCGCTCAACCCTGATATCAAGGTGTTGGTCAGTACAGGGTACGCTCCGGACGAGATCCGTCGGACCTTGGAACACCTGAAGATCAACGGCTATATCCGAAAGCCATTTAGCCAAGCCGACGTGGCTACTGCGGTTCGCGCCGGCATTGATGGGTCAGTGCTTGGTAGGCGCTGACTGGGGGTCAGGCATACAGCCCGTTCGACTGATAAATTGGGCTCGCATCCAGAACATGTCACGAATCTGAGGGCTGGATGGCGCATATCAGGCGCCTTATAAGGAAATGGGGCCTGGGTCGGGGATGCCGGCTTCCGCAAAGCCTTTCTCCCGTAGTATGCAACTATCGCAGGCGCGACAGGGGCATCCGTTCGGGGTCGGATCGTAGCAACTCCAGGTGAGGCGGAAATCGATCCCAAGGTGAGCGCCCTGCCGGATGATTTCGGACTTGGTCAGACGGATGAGCGGGGTGTGAATGGTCAGTTTAGATCGGCCTTCGATGCCGGCCTTCGTCGCCAGACTCGCCAGTTGTTCGAAGGTCGATATATATTCGAGACGACAATCGGGATAGCCGCTGTAGTCGATCGCATTGACGCCGAGAACGATGGCTTCCGCGCCAAGCACCTCAGCCCATGCCAGCGCATAGGAGAGAAAGATGGTGTTGCGGGCAGGGACGTAGGTAACGGGGATACCGCTACCGATCTCCTCCGGCCCGCGTCCCTTCGGCACCGGGATGTCGGCGGTCAGCGCCGATCCGCCGATCTGTCGCAGGTCGAGATCAAGGATCAGGTGTTGGACGGCGCCGAGGGCGGTCGCGATCCGCCGGGCGCTTTCTATCTCGCGCGCGTGACGCTGGCCGTAGCGAAAGGTGAGCGCGTAAAGCTGATACCCTGCAGCCTTTGCCATCGCGGCTGCCGTTGCGGAGTCGAGTCCGCCGCTTAAGAGGACGACCGCACGTTCGTTCACTACACCCCACGCCGATTCGGATCCCATAGGTACTTATGAAGCTGCACCTGCAGCCTGGCGTCCAATCGATCAGCCAAGAGCCATTCCGCCAACTCTCTTGGGTGCAATTCGCCTAAGACCGCGGAGAAAAGGATCTGGGTCTTTTCAGTCAGGACGTATTTCGCCATGACCCGCTTGGCCCATTCGTAGTCGCGGCGGTCTGCCACAACGAATTTGATCTGATCTGTCTTGTTGAGATATCGGAGGTTCTCAAGATTATTGTGCGGGTCCATCCCGCTCCCCGGCGCCTTAAGGTCCAGGATCTTGACCACCCTGGGGTCGAGGCGTTCAACGCTGAGGCTTCCTCCTGTCTCGATCAGGACCTCGTATCCCTCGAGGAGTAAATTGTCGATCAAGGGATACACGTCCTCCTGCAGCAGCGGTTCTCCCCCGGTAATCTCGACCAGCGGGCACGCATAGACCCGCACCTGCTCCAGTACCTGCTCGATCGAGCGTTGCTCGCCGTTGTTGTACGCGTAGGTGGTATCGCACCACCGGCACCGCAGGTTACACCCGGTCAGACGGACAAAGACACACGGCCGACCGGCATAGGTCGATTCACCCTGGATGCTGTAGAAAATCTCAGTGATCTGGAGGCTTATGACGACCCCTATCGCAAGATGCTACCACAAAATAACGGTGGGCAGGCTCTCCTCGAGAGCCTGCCCACGTCACGCACTTGAAACCCTGCTACGCCTACCCTTCAGACCCGATCGTCACATACCGCGTTCCACCATCCCGCTTGACCAGCAGCAGCGTCGATTCATTGGGCTTGGTTTTGTCCAAGATTCGTCTGACCTGGTGTACGGTCGTGACCTTTACGCGGTTGATCTCCAGAATCAAATCCCCGGGCTGTAACCCGGCTGCGTCGCCGGGACTGTCGGGCTCAACCTCCGTAATGACGACTCCTTTTTCCCCCTTCAATCCGAGCTTGCGGGCGAGCGCCGGAGTGAGTTCCTGAATATCGATCCCGAGCTTGATTTTCGGAGAGGTCGATGTCATGGCCGCGACCTGCTCCTCTTTGAGTTCGCCGATCTTGACCTGCAGCGCCACATCCGCTCCGTCGCGGATCACCTTCATCGCGACCTCTTTGCCCACAGGGGTGGCGGCCACGATATGAGGCAGATCGGTCGAGGACTTGACCTTCTTACCATCGAACTCCACGATGACGTCTCCCGATTTGACTCCGGCCCGTTCTGCGGGTGATCCCTCCGAAACATCCGATACCAGGGCGCCAGTTGCCTGCTTGAGAGAGAATTTCTTGGCCAGCTCCGGGGTAATGGACTGGATCGCGACACCAAGCCACCCTCGGGTGACCTGCCCATGCTCTTTTAGCTGGGGCAGGACCTCCTTCGCCATATCAATGGGAATCGCAAAACCGATCCCGATCGAGCCTCCCGTAGGACTGAAGATAGCGGTATTGATCCCCACCGCCTCACCGTTCGTATTGATCAGCGGTCCGCCGCTGTTGCCGCGATTGATCGAGGCGTCCGTCTGAATGAAGTTGTCATACGGGCCTTCGCCAATAAACCGTCCCTTGGCGCTGACAATGCCGGTTGTGACCGTCTGATTCAGGCCGAATGGATTGCCGATCGCCATCACCGGCTCGCCGACCTCCAGCTTGTCCGAGTTGCCCAACGGGATCACCGGCAGGTTAGAGGCCTCGATTTTGATGATGGCGATATCGGTTTTTGGATCCCTCCCGATGATCTTTGCCTTGAACTCTCGACTATCGCCCAGCTTCACGGTAATGTCCGTCGCGTTCTCAACGACGTGATTATTCGTCAGAATATAGCCGTCTTTGTTGATAATGAATCCGGATCCAAGGCTGGTTGCCTTGAACTGCCTCGGCTGATCACCGAAGAACCGTTTAAAGAACTCGTTGAACGGATCGTCTTCGCCCGAAGGTCCTCTGGACGTGATGCCCCTTTTGACCACCTGGGTGGTACTGATATTCACAACAGCAGGAGTCGCCTCCTTTGCCAACTTGACCCACAGCTTACCATCCGACTGTAAGCTTGAACTGAACGGCCCCCTTTCTCCTTTTTCAGTCCACACTTGGCCGCCTGTGGCCTTTGTGAGCGGGACGACGTTTAAGGAGGCCGTAATCAGCACTCCAAGAATCAGACAGGACGCCGCGACGAGGATTACTGTTCTGGTGTTAAATCGGCCGTTACGCATCGTATCTCCCTACAATAGTGTGACCTCGTTCCGTTCATTATTCGATACGCCATGATCTCCACCGTATATTAGTAACGATAAATAAACAAGCGTTTAGCAGAACCTGCCAAAATTGTCTACAACGATCCTAGCCTTTATTGTTGTAAGCTTAGCAAATTTATTACATAAATTCAACATGCCCATTGTTTTCATAACGCGCTTCACACGAAAGAGGTTGACAAGCCTTGGCGAATACTATAGGGGTGTCCTGTGTCGCTTGTGTTATCTCGAATTTATCGGCCGTACTCGACAAACGCAGTTGATCACCGTTGATTGGGGAATGAAAATCGCAATGAGGAGGGCGAAGCCCATGAAGAGACGAGCGCGCTGGATCTACGGTCTGTTTGTCGCCATCGTTCTTTTAACTTTTACAAGTGATCTCCTGGCAGCCGAGGAGGTGCGCGATGATCCCGAGGCTCGTGCCATCCTGGAGGAGGCCCGCCGGCACGTCGTTGTGTGGGACCACTTCCCCGGCTTTCAGGCGAAACTTGAGGTAGACCGACATGGACAACGGTCAGGCGGTGAACTGACGGTCCTACCTTCCGGAAAGGTGGAGGTTGAGCTTCAACACCGGGAGACGGCAGAATGGGTCGGCGGGATCCTGAAATCGCTCGTCAACCACAGACTGAAGCTCGAAACCCACAAGCACGAGGAGGCGCCGGTTGCCTTCGGTTCCGATGATCACCATCCGTTTGGGCGCCTGGTGAAGAAAGGCGACCGCTTCTCATCGACCTACCGCATCAAGGATCGACAGATCGTTCAGGTTAATCAGAAGACAGAAAAGGGGTGGCTGAGTCTCAATGTCTTAGAGTACACCCCAACCCCTCGTGGCTTATTACCCAAGCAAACGGCCATCTTCCAGTTTGACGAAAATGGTTCGCTGATCACGAGCACTGTCTTTACCGATGAGTATGTCGCGGTCGAGAGATTCTGGCTTCCCAAATCTCGATTGATCACCACCACTCAAGGCGGAAAGGTCGATGTCTCGATGCTTCAGTTAAACGGGCACCGCCTGCTTCCGCCTGAGGCGGCCAAGACCCCCGGCCGCTGATTGAAGAGGCTATGAATGTCCCTTTTCGGCAACCAGCATGAGCGCCGAAAGGTTGTGATCGTACTGACGGAAGACGCCCCGCATGGCATGTATTCGGCGACGCGCCGCCGGATTTTGCAGTACGTTCCAGGCGATCCGCGCCATTCCTGCCACGCCCTCATTCCGGATCATTTCTGAAGGTTCGAGCAGGCGCATCGGGGCGGTTGCCTGTGCCGTGATGACCAACCCTTCGCGCTGCAGCAGCGCCTTCCATTCCGACACGGTCATCGGCCGTACACCCACATGAATCGACTGCGAGAGCGCGCGACTGATCGCGTCTCTGGTTGCGTCATCGATATCGTCCGGAACCAGAGCCAATTCATGAATGCCACAACGTCCGCCTGCCACCAGCAGGCGCGCGGCTTCCCGGATAATCTTGGCCTTGTGCTCCGGCGTTTTCATGCTCAACATCGCCTCGCAGTACACTACCGTCGCAATGCCGTCCGGCAGCCCCGAGTGTTCGGCCTGTCCGACGACACAACGTTGACTGTTACCCGATAGATAGCCCTGCACTCGTTTCGCGGCGGCCTCGTCCGCTTCTACCGCCGTGTAGTTGGCTGGTGATTTCGCCAATACCAGTTGTGCGGTAACACCCAGCCCAGGCGCGAATTCAACGACACTATCCGTCGGCACGATATTGAGCGCATCGAGCATTCGGTGGGTTAATTCAAGGCCGCCGGGACGCAACACCCGCTTGCCCATCTGCGCCAGCAGCCAGTGCCCAGGCATCTTCTCGGGTTGCAGTCCGTGTCCCGGTATGATCTCCTCGTGTTCCTGCATGACTGGACTCACCTTCCATTAAAATGTTGGCCTGTTCAGGCGGCGGTCTGAAGTCTCGACAGGAGCGCGTAGAGGGCGAAGTTGTACGGCGCCTGGAGACCGCATGTGGCCGCCTTTGTGATGATGACGCCATTCAAGGCATCATGCTCCAAGGGCTTTCCCGCCTCATAGTCCTGACGCATTGAGGTCTTGACATCGTAGCGTCGAGAGAACTCGACGTTCCGTTCCCACACCTCCTCAAAGACTATACGGAGGCCTGAAGCGTTCGCCACGGCAACGACCTCCGCCGTTACAAGCCTCGCTAACTCCAGCGTGTGAGGGTTCTCGATGATGGCCTTAACAGGACCACCAACTAAAGTGTTGATTGCATTAAAGGGGGCGTTCCAGGCAAGCTTTGTCCACAGCACCGTTGTCATGGCAGGCGAGATGTCAGCCGGGAGTCCGTGGCGGTCGAAGAACGCCTTGAGTCCGGCAACCCGTTCGCTGACGCTCCCGTCGAGCTCTCCAAAGACGATCTTTCCGCTCTCCCGGTGAAGGATCAGTCCAGGCTCCGGCGCACTTGCCCCGATGTAGGCGACCCCTGCGACGACCTTTCCCATTCCGATGACGGATGCGATTTTGTCCTCGTTGTCGATCCCGTTCTGAAGCGACAGGACATTGGTTTGCGGTCCGATCATCGGCAGCGTCTGGCGAATCGCCGACTCGGTATCGTACGATTTCACGCAGAACAGGACCAGGTCGACGGGACCAACGTCCTCAGGGTCATCGCTGGCGTTGACGCGGATGGAGAAGTCCCCCTTCCAGCTCTTGACCGTGAGATCTTTCGTCCTGAACGTCTCCAGGCGCTTCCCGCGAGCGATGAAGGTGACATCGGCGCCGCCGTCGGCCAGCAGGCCGCCGAAGTAGCCCCCCACTGCCCCCGCCCCCACGACCGCGACTTTTATAGTGTTCTCGCTCGCCACGCTGTGACTAACATAGTTATCCACGAACCAATTGTCAAATGACCTTTCAAGGGGGGGCGCTGTGCATGGTCGTCGAACGCGTCATCATGTGGGGCAACTCGGCCACGCATGCAATCGGAACTCACGCCGAAACAGGACGCGACGCCAGGGCGTGAACCTTCACACGGAAATGTTATAGCGCTTGATTTTGCTGTTGAGGGTTTTCAGATCGATGCCGAGCAGGCGCGCGGCCTGCATCTTTTTGCCTTTCGTATGATCGAGTACGCGAATCAGATGCAGCCGCTCCATTTCTGCCAGCGAGACGGGACCGACCGGCGAGCCGCTTGGGCATTGAATACTGGGCGGCAGGTCTTCGAAGCTGATGGTGTCTCCGGGGGTAAGGATCTGAAGGCGCTCGATCGTGTTGGTAAGCTCTCGCACATTGCCAGGCCACGGGTAATCCGCCAGTGATTGCATCGCCTCCCGAGAGATGCGCTTGGCCTGTTGATCGGTGATCCGGCATTGCTGTAAAAAGTGCTCAATCAGGAGCGGGATGTCCTCCTTCCGCTCGCGCAGGGACGGCAGCGTCATGCTGACCACGTTCAGGCGATAATAAAGATCCTCTCGGAATCGACCTGTCTGCACCTCGTGAGCCAGATCCTTGTTGGTTGCGGCGATGATGCGCACATCGACCCGGTGCACACGGGTGCCGCCGACCCGCCGCAGCTCCTTCGTGTCGAGTACTTGAAGGAGCTTGGCCTGCATGGCCGGG
>PQAQ01000102.1:0-12360 GCA_003105305.1 Candidatus Methylomirabilota bacterium | reverse complement strand
CCGCCATCGGCATACTCGAACAACCCGATCCGATCGGCGGTCGCGCCGGTAAACGCCCCCTTTTCATGTCCGAACAGCTCGCTCTCCAGCAGGGGATCTTGAAAGCCGCTGCAGTTGATGATCAGGAACGGCCCATTGCTTCGAGGGCTTGCCACATGAATAGCCTTGGCTGCCAGGCTCTTGCCCGTTCCGCTCGCGCCCTGGATGAGGACGCTCGCCTCGCTCGGCGCAATCCGCCGTATGGTGGCCAACAGTGAGGTCATGGCCGGGCTCTGCCCGATCATAATGGGCGCAGGTTCACGCTGGGCAACCATGCGGCGCAAGGCGGTATTTTCGGTACGCAGGCGCTTTCGCTCCGCAGCCCGCCGCAGCACCTCTTCCAATTCCGCGAGTTTAAAAGGCTTGGTCAGATAGTCGTAGGCCCCCAGCTTCATCGCCTGGATGGCGCTGTCCACATCGGGGTGGCCGGTCAGAATAACTACCTCCGCCAAGGCGCCGGAATCACGAATTTGACGGAGCGCCTCCATCCCCCCGATTCCGGGCATCTTGAGGTCGAGCAGGATGACGTCGAACTCCCGTGTTCGCACCTGCTCCAGGGCCTCCTCGCCGCTACCGGCGCAGGTGACCACGTAGCCTGCCCGCGGCAGCTCCATTTCCATGAGCAGTCGGATAGGCCGCTCGTCATCAACAACCAGAGTACGAGTCACGCCGCTTCGTTCGCTTGCGCGAACCATCTTCACCTCCTCGCCCTTTGGAGTTCCGGCCGCTTGCCGCCCATCTCCGTTGCGTCGGCCAGCGGCAGACTGACGATGACCAGCGTGCCGGTGCCGACCTCGCGGTTCCGCGCCTCAATGGTGCCTTTGTGTTGCTCCACGATGCTCTGGCTGATGGCAAGACCGAGGCCCGTCCCCTTGCCCACCTCTTTCGTAGTAAAGAAAGGGTCGAAAATCCTCGAGAGGTTCTCCGGCGAGATGCCGCTCCCTGTATCGGATACGAGCACGTCCAGCCATGTTTGTTCACATGCCGGCCCAATGCTCTCTCGACGGTGAAGGGCCTCGATCCGAATCTCTCCGCCGCTTTCGATGGCATCGAGGGCATTCGTCAGCAGGTTGAGGAAGACCTGCTGAAGCATCTGGGCGTCGGCCTTGACGATACTCCTATCCGGGAATGGAGCGACGACGATCCGCTGGTTTTCGAGGCTGGCTTGCCGCTCGACAAATGAGACCGCACGCAATACGACATCATGCAGATCTACCAGGCTGAAGGCGGGCTCGCGCTGGCGCGAGAAATCGAGCAGGCGGCGGACAATCGTCGCTGCGCGGGCGACCTCGTCCTGGATCATCGTCACATACCGTCCCCACTCTGTGCGGGTGGCAGCGTCACCGATAGCCTCCGTCTCGACGCGCCGCTGCAGGGCCTCGGCAAATCCGGCTACCGAGGAGAGGGGATTGTTCAGTTCATGGGCCAGACCGGCGGCCAATCGACCAAGCGAGGCGAGCTTCTCCTGTCGGACCAGCAACTGCTGCGATTGTTTTAACTCATCGTACGAGCGACGCAGCTCGGCATACAGGTTGGCGTTCTCGAGTGCGATGGCGGCCTGCGTTGCCAGGGTGATAGCCATGGCCTCATCCTCTTCGCTGAACTCGCCGACGCCCTGCTTTTCTGTTACATAGAGGTTGCCAAGGACTTTGCCCTTCGATACGACGGGCACGCCCAGGAAGGAGCGCATGGCTGGGTGGTGGGGTGGGAACCCGTACGCTCGCGGATCCGCTGTCAGATTTTTTAGGCGCAGGGGCCGTCCCTCGCGCCAGAGGACGCTCAGGATCCCCTTTCCGACGGGCGGAGGACCGATGGCCTGCCTGGCGCGCTCATCAATGCCCGCCGTGATGAACCGACTGAGGCCGCCCTTTCCGTCGAAGACGCCGAGGGCGGCGTACTTGGCGCTCATGAGTTTGCAGGCCATGTTCACGATGCGCTGCAGCACCTCTTCAAGGGAAAGCTTCGCGCTGAGAATCATTCCCGCCCGTACGAGCATCCGAAGCTGATTCATCTCTCGTTTGGTCGTTCGCTCCCGTTCCTCCATAAACGCGAGCGTGATCAGGGTCTGGAGGCGGTGGGCTACGGGGGCGTAGAGATCGAGCAGTTTGGCCAGCAGGTCCACATCCCCCCGATATGTTCCGAAGAGCGATTGCCGGCACACCTCATGCAAAATTGCCAGGCGATCGATGATCTGTTCGGGGGTCTGTCCTCCCAGCACCCGCTGTTGCGCCTTGGGGTGGATGTAGGTCGCGGCCATATTGTACTTCCCGCTCTCTATGCACTCCCGCAGGATGGTCAAGAGCGCGGCGGAGTCGGCGTCAATCTCATCAAGGGTTAGTCCGTCCAGCAGGCCGTGCGCCCTCATCCGTCGAACCCACTCTCGCCGGAGACGTTCACTATGCGCCGAGAAATATCTCAGGAGCTCTTCACGCAGCGCGGAATGCTTCCGAATCACAATCGCCCGCCTCTCCGATTTGCCCCGACCTTTACCATGCCTACCTCTCCACGGAATTCATCCGATGGGGCGAGGTCGCGTTGCCGTAGTGAGTACGAAGGCGGAGTTGACACGCCCATCAAAGACCTTTATGCTCCTTCCCTCGGTAGGCCCGGTCGCGGGAGGAAATATGAAACTTATCGAGCATGTCCTCGACATCCAGGTCGTCTATGCGGGAAGGTATCTTTCAACCGAGCAGCAGACGGTCGTCCTGCCTGATGGGCGGCGAGCCATCCGTGATATTGTTCGTCCTCCGAACGCTGTGGCGATCGTGCCGATCGATGACGATGGCCGAATCTACCTGGTCCGGCAGTATCGGCCGGCCATCCGGCGCGCGATCTATGAAATTCCGGCCGGCATTATCGACCACGGCGAGCGCCCGACAACAACCGCCCGGAGGGAGTGCGAGGAGGAGATCGGGCTGCGGCCGCGCCGGCTGCTCAAACTGTGCACCTTCTATTCTGCAGTTGGCTTCTCTACAGGGTCTATCCGACTTTTTCTGGCTCGAGGACTCGTAACCGGCCAGGGTCGACGCCACGACGCTACCGAGTTCCTGCAGGTCCATGCGGTGCCGTTTGAACAGGCGTACCGCTGGGTATTGTCCAACACCATCGTAGATGCCAAGAGTATCGTCGGCATTCTCTGGGCCAGGCAGCGGCTTGACCTCCCGCCGCTCGATGACCGGCAACGCCAGGCCGGGCGCCGGCGTGAGCGACGTCCGGTGTAGGGCGTGGTCACCTCGTCTCTTTCTCATTCTCACTTCTGCTCCCAAGAAACTCCAGGATCGCCTGGTTGGTCTGGTCGGGCGTTTCCCACATCGGGATATGACCGCTGTCCGGAATCACGATCAGTGTGGAATTCGGGATTGACGCATGGAGTCGCTGGCCGATCTCCACGGGAAACAGGTCGTCCTGTTGGCCCCAGATGATGAGTGTCGGCGCGCGCAAGGTCGCCAGCGCATCGGCATACCGAGCCACCTCATCTGTGTAGCGAATCGTAGAGGCTACGACCCTGGCGGTTCCTGTCAGACGACTGATCCGATATTGCCGCTCCACCACTGCCTCGGTGATCAGCCGATCGTCGTGGATGATCTGCGTGAGGGCCTCCCGCACTATGCCGCGAGTCCGCACCGCGATCGCCAGGCACGACAAGAGCGGGAAGCGACGGATTGCGAGGAACCAACGAAGGAAGCGATTGCGGACTGCGCCCACCACTTGTGGGGGCATGGCGTCGATGAGGACGAGCGTATCAACTCGCTTGGGATGCGTCAGGGCGAACGCCCAGGCGATGCCCCCGCCCATCGAATTACCGATCAGGCCGGCCCTGTTTACACCGAGTTGGTCCATGAACTGCCTGATCATCTCGATAAAGAGGGACGGCGTGTACTCAACCTTCGGCCGATCCGAGTAGCCGAATCCCAGGAGATCCGGGATATACAAGCGATACCGCGCCGACAGCGCCGCCACCTGTTTTTCCCACATCCAGATCTCCCCTCCAAGGCCGTGAAGCAACAGGAGCGGCGGACCGTCGCCGGTGACGATATACGCGATCGTTCCCTTGTCGATTCTCGCCAGGCGCAATTCGAGGGCCGGGTTCCAGTCAAAGGCGGTCGGTCTGGCGGGTGCGCTCGACAACCTCGCCGGCCCACTGCCATCGTATCGGCTGATCCCTTTCTGACTCCGCGGCAGAGATCATCCCCCGTTCAAAGAATACAGAGGAACTTGTGCGGCGTATAAAAATCTGGTAGAGGGAAGAGGGTTGCGGAGGAGGCCGGAGAGGTCGGGGGCACTCATAAGGCGCGGCATCATCTGGCAAAGATCATTTTGAGCGAGATCAGAAACAGCGCAGCGCCGAACAGCTTCTCCAGGACCGAGTTGGACAAACCGACAGCGAGCTTCGCGCCCAGTAACCCGCCGACGAAGAAGCCGATACAGATCAGGCCGGCGATTCTCAGGTCGACATACCCTTTGCTGTAGTAGGTCCATGCAGCCAAGAGGCCGATAGGCGGCACCAGGAGGGCCAACGTCGTTCCCTGGGCCTGATGCTGTGATAGCCCGAATGCAAATACCAATGTGGGGATGATGATGATGCCCCCCCCGATCCCGATCAGCCCGCTGGAGAATCCCGCGACCAACCCCAAAAAGATATACGCTACAATCTCGACCATCAATACCACGCTCCGGTACGGAACGCTTGAAGGATGTATGTCGGCGTTCCTGTTGCCGCCACGCGCCTAAAGACTGGCTGTCTCGATCTTTACCTTGGCTTGCGCCCGCACCCGGCGAACCCAGTCGGCGAATACCTGTTCCCGTTTCCGTTTCAGCAGTCCAACGCTGAACTGAGCCTTTTCACGATCAAAGTCTGCAGGACTCGGGTCTTTTCGGTCGATGACTCGAAGGAGGTAGCGTGCCTTTTCGCCCTGGATGACCGGGCTGATTGCGCCCCGTTCCGTGACCAAGGCGGCCTCCTTAAACCTCTCCTGATCCGGTATCTGCGGGAGGGTGCGATCCCATGAGAAGAAATCGCTGACAGTCGGCTTCAGCCCGGAGGCCTTGACGATTTCTCCCCAGGATTTTTTTTCATTGACCAGTTCGGCGACTTTCTGAGCGGTAGCGTGTTGTGCCTGGGGATCTGCGAACAGGAGATACTCGACTTTCACGGACGCTCGGTTAAAGCGAAACGCCTCCCATGTCTCATCCGGAAGAAGATGTACCCCGCCCTTTACCCATGCCTCAACCTTGCGAAGCAACAGGTCCTCGCGCAGGCTTTCCTCAAACTTCTCCGGCGTGAGGCGCGATGACTGAAGGGTTCGTAGATATCTGTCTCGGCTGAAGCCCGTGGCATCGCTGAAAGCCGGTATGGTTGTGATCTCCTTGACCAGCTCGTCCGGACTGACGACAATGCCCAATCGTTTTGCCTCGTGAAGCAGAAGGCGGCGTCCGATCAACCCCTCCACAACCTGCCCTCTCAGGTTCAGTTGATCGAGGATCTTTTCATTAAACTTCTCTCCCAACCGCTCTTGATAGAGCTTGTACTGGCGCTGGTATGCCTGCTGGTAGTCCGCGTAAGGGATGTTCTCGCCTTCCACGGCGGCAATGGGGCTCACCCCTCCAGGACCAGATGTCGACCGGAATCCCCAGACAAAGAAGGTCGTTCCAATAAAGGCGAAGATTATCAGCCACAACGTGATTCTTAACGCCTTTGTATATCCGCGCATTTGCTTGAGCACATCGTCCTCCATCGAATGTCTGATACTCGACCGTTCAGAATACAGTTTTTAATGTTATCGCATCATCCATGGCGGCGCAATCAGATTTATGCGTTGAGCTGGTGTATATTCCAGATACTGCTTGTGTTCTGTTGGGTTCTGTGTTACAAAAAAATCCATCCGCAGACGGACCCCTATGCTGGGGGTGCCGTATGTCGATATGAGGAGTTATCGATGATCTTCGATTGGTTGTTCGGCATGTTTTCGAATGATTTGGCCATCGACCTCGGCACTGCCAACACGGTCATCTACGTGAAGGGGAAAGGGACCGTGCTCAGCGAGCCGTCGGTAGTGGCGGTGAAGAAGGGGACCAACATGGTCCTGCAGGTGGGGCGCGATGCCAAGGAGATGCTTGGCCGAACTCCGGGGAGCATTGTCGCGATTCGCCCGTTGAAAGACGGGGTCATTGCCGACTTCGATATTACCGAGGCGATGATCGAGCATTTCATCGTGAAGATCCATAACCGCAAAACCCTCGTTCGTCCGCGAATCGTCATTGGCGTTCCCTCCGGCATTACCCAGGTCGAACGACGGGCCATTCGCGATGCGGCAGAGCAGGCTGGAGCGCGAGAGGTATACCTGATGGACGAGCCGATGGCTGCGGCGATCGGAGCCGGACTCCCGGTGCAGGACCCTGTCGGCAGTATGATCGTCGACATCGGAGGTGGCACAACCGAGGTGGCCGTCATCTCGTTAGCCGGGATCGTGTACGCCCAGTCGGTCAGGATTGCCGGCGACGAGATGGATGACGCGATTGTCCAGTATCTGAAGCGGAAGTATAACCTGCTTGTGGGAGAACGGACGGCGGAGGGCGTAAAGATTCAGATCGGCTCGGCGTTCCCATTCGACGAACCGCGCAAAATCGAAATCAAGGGGCGCGACCTGATCGGCGGCATCCCGAAGACGATTACCGTCAGCGACAGCGATATCCGGGAAGCCCTCCACGATCCGATCCATGCCATTGTGGATGCGGTCCGAACAACCTTGGAGCGGACGCCTCCGGAGTTGGCCGCCGACATTGCGGATAAGGGGATTGTCATGGCCGGCGGTGGAGCCCTGTTGCACGGCCTGGATGTGCTGATCTCCCATGAGACCCACCTGAAGGTACGCGTGGCTGAGGATCCGCTCTCGTGTGTTGTGCTTGGAACAGGGAAGGCGCTTGACGAACTGAATCTCCTCAAGCGGGTGTGCCTCGAGACGTAAAGGTGGTTTCCCGTAGGCCTGCCGATCGCGTTGTCTTCGCAGCGCACAACCCGCTATTTCCCACAGCTTTGTAGGCAGTGCGGACGGCTATGACTCGACTGCTGTTTCGATACCGGCGGCCATTAATCCTTTCGACCGCCCTCTTCCTGGCCTTTGTGCTGTTGACATTGCAGGCCCGCAGCGGCAGCTCCCCCGCCCTTTTCGCGAAGCAGATCCTTCTGACCTCCATCTCTCCATTCATGCGGATTGCAACGAAGAGCGTCGATATCACCGCGACGGTCTGGCATGAGTACATCGATCTTCGTCGGGTTCGCCGCGACAATCAGTTTCTGAGAGACGAGGTTCGGCAGCTTCGGGCTGAGCTGGGCGACCTGCGCGAGACAGCCTTGGAACACGCCCGGTTGAGCCGCATCCTCCAATTGGATCGCCGAGCCGGTACACAGACGGTCGTCGCCAGGGTGATTGGTAAGGATACGACCAATTGGTTTCGATCGATAGTGATCGATATGGGCGCGAACCGTGGGATCCAGCGCCACATGGCGGTCGTCACCAGCGAGGGCCTGGTGGGGCGAGTCGTGGATGTTACGGCGGCAACCTCCCGAGTCCAGCTCATTACCGATCCGGAAAGCGGGGTCGGCGTGCTGATCCAGCGAAGCCGTATCATCGGAATCGCTGCGGGAAGTCAAGGCGGCGCGATCCAGATTAAGTATCTTCCATTGATGGCCGATGTGGCCGTAGGCGACCGGATCATCACGTCCGGGATGGGAGGGATCTTTCCAAAAGGTATCCCCGTTGGCACCGTTGCGCGGACAAGCCGACCGACGAACGGTACGCTCTTTCAATCGATTGAGGCGGAACCTCATGCCGATTTCTCGCGGCTTGAAGAGGTCATCGTCCTGAAACAGCCGCCGTCGAGCGGCCTGTCATGGTCTGGTGGGGAGCCTCCGCTGCGATGATGTTTCTGCTGGCGCTTTTCAGTGTGTGCCTTCTTCAGGCTATTGTCATCCCCCGCCTGGCCGTCGGCGGCATTCAGCCGGACCTGTTCCTGATCTTGCTTGTCGGGCTTAGCCTCTCGGTGGAGCCGGAGCTGGCCGCCGCCGCCGGTTTTCTTATCGGGCTGTACCAGGACTCGCTCTCCGGGGCCCCGCTCGGCCTCAACGCGTTTGCGTTGAGTCTGATCGGCTTCCTGGTAAGTCGGCTGAGTCAGCAGGTCAAGACGACTGAGTTCACGGGGCGGTTCACGCTGCTGTGTCTGGCGGGACTGTTGTCCGGGTTGATCACCCTTTTGCTTCTTCGCTTCTTCTATGCGCCGCGCCCGTTCGCGTCCGCCCTCCTGTGGACCGCGTTGCCGGGGGCGCTTTATACGGCGATTCTGGGGACCGGGATACTCGGCATGCGGAAGCTGAAGATCAGCAGGAGTACAGTCGGATGAGCCGGGAGTATGAGATCTCAAACCGGTATGCGTACTTTCAGAAGCGGATCAGGATTGCCGCCGTTGTCATCTCTATGGCCGGACTACTCTTAGTGCTGCGTCTGTGGACTCTGCAGATCCTGGAAGGCGACCGGCTACTTCAACTGTCTCTCAATAATCGATTGCGACTGCGGTCCGTCGAAGCGCCACGAGGGCTCATCATCGATCGAAACGGAGAGGTCATGGTGGAGAATCTGGCGTCGTTCGATCTGTACGCGATACCGGAGGATATGCCGGACGTCGAAGACACCGCGCGGCGCCTGGCGGTAATTCTGCAATCCTCGCCGGATGAGTTGAGGCAACGTGTCTCGCAGTGGCGCGGCTCGCAGTTTGAGCCGGTGCTGCTGCGGAAAGGCGTGGACCAACGAATCGTTACGGCTATCGAGGAGCAAAAGATCGATCTGCCTGGCGTTGGCCTTCAAGTCAGGCCGGTGCGGACGTACCCGAATGGCGGGTCGGCCGCCACCTTGCTGGGCTATGTCGCCGAGGTGAGCGGGACGCAGCTCCAGTCGAAAGAGTTTCGGGACTTTCATCCGGGCGAGACGATGGGGCAGGCCGGCATCGAGCGGCGATACGATGCGTTCATACGAGGCGTCGACGGCGGGGAACAGGTAGAGGTGGACGCGCTCGGAAGGGTCAGCCGGCTCATCCGACAAGTTGAGCCGCAGTCCGGGTTTAATCTGCACCTGACGCTTGACAACCGGTTGCAACGGGCCGCTGAGGAGGCCATGCAGGGGAGAAGCGGCGCGCTCATTGCAGTCCATCCGTTGACCGGCGAAATCCTGGCGATGGTCAGCCAGCCATCATACGATCCGAATCAGTTCTCTCAACGCCTGACGTCGGAGCAGTGGCGGAAGCTCATCACCGACCCTCATCATCCCATGCAAAATAAGGGGCTCCAGGGTCAGTACGCGCCGGGTTCCATCTTCAAGCTGGTGACCGCGCTGGCCGCCCTTGAGAAGGGAGCCATCACACCTGAGACAAAGTTTTCTTGTGACGGCGCCTTCAACCTCGGCTCTCACCTCTTCCACGACTGGAAGAAGGGCGGCCACGGGACATTAGATCTCCGTCAGGCCATTGCCAACTCCTGCAACATCTACTTTTACAACACCGCGCTCAAAGCCGGAATCGGGGAGATTACCCGCGTCGCGCGCGAACTGGGACTTGGCGCCCCTTCGGGGCTCGGACTTGGCGGTGAAGCGAGAGGCGTGATCCCCCATAACACAACCGGCTCACAGCCGGCCGGCGGATGGTATCCCGGCAACACCGTCATGGCCGGAATCGGACAGGGGATGGTCACAGTCACACCGATCCAGGCGGTGATGATGGTATCCGCGATTGCCAACGGGGGGACGTTGTACCGGCCGTGGGTGGTGCGGAAGATCGAAACGCTGGACCGCGAATTGATCGAAGAGTACGGCCCCGAACGCGTCCGGAAGGTCGATATCGATCCGGACAACCTGGCGATCGTGAGGGACGGGATGCAGGCCGTGGTCAACGAGGGAACAGGCAGTCGCGCGAAAATCCCCGGGCTCAGTGTGGCCGGCAAGACAGGGACCGCGCAGGTTGTAGAAAATAGCGGTTCGCAGCGAGGCGATAAACGGGACCATGCCTGGTTCGTCTCCTTTGCGCCCGCGGACAATCCGCAAATTGCTATCGCGGTAGTGATCGAGCATGGCGGGTTCGGCGGGCAGGTGGCTGCGCCGATTGCGAGGAGCCTCCTGGAGGCCTGGTTTAAACTTCCCAGGGACACGGCGCCGACTCACGCGGCCGAGCCGGAACCGGCCGAAGGCGACTGACGGGAGCCTGTATAATGTCGTCCTCCCGCCGCGCCCTATCGATCATCGACTGGCGGCTGTTCGCCGCCGTCGCTGGGCTTGCCGCCCTAAGTGTCCTGATCATCTACAGCACGAGCGGCATGCATGCCTCGCTTGCCCGGAGATCGCTCTACCTGAAGCAGGCGACCTGGGCCGCAATGGGGTTCGTTGTAATCATTCCCCTGTGCATCTTCCCGTACCGGGCAACCTGGCGCCTGGCGTATCTCATCTACGGCGTCCTGCTCGCCGCCCTAGTGCTCGTGGCGTTCATGGGCCGTTCCGGTTTGGGCGCTCAGCGATGGCTCAGCATCGGATCGTTTGCGTTCCAACCTTCGGAGTTTATGAAGCTGTCGCTCATTATCCTGCTGGCCCGCTATTTTGAGGATCGGAAGGAGCAGTTGCACTCGCCTCAGATCTTTATCCTGCCGATTCTTCTGACCCTTGTGCCAATGGCCTTCGTCTTGCGGCAACCGGATCTTGGCACCGCCATCATGCTGATCCTTATCTCCGCCAGCATCCTGGTGATGATGGGACTAAAGATTCGTTACTTCGTTATGCTTGGCACCGCCGTGTCCGCCGTTACCCCGATTCTCTGGCGCTATCTGCACGACTACCAGAAGAATCGGATTCTCGTCTTTCTCTATCCCGATATGGATCCTATAGGCGTCGGGTACCACGTGGCCCAATCGAAGATCGCCGTCGGTTCAGGGGGATTGTTTGGCAAAGGGTGGATGGCGGCGACGCAGAGCCAGCTCAACTTCCTGCCGGCCAATCACACCGATTTCGTCTTCGCCGGTCTGGCCGAGCAATGGGGCTTCATCGGCTCACTGGGGCTGTTGCTGGTATACGCCTATGTTCTTTCAAGGGGCCTGCGTCTCGCCAAAGACGCTACAGACCTGTTCACCATGATCACGAGTTTTGGCATCGTGTGTATGATCGCGTGGCAGGTTGTGATCAACATCGGGATGGTGACCGGCATCATGCCGGTCGTCGGCATTCCTCTCCCGCTGCTGTCTTACGGGGGCTCATCCATGCTCATGAATTTGCTGGCTGTCGGTCTCCTGCTCAACATTCACAAGCATCGCTATCAGTATTGATACGGCATTGAAGCCTTGACACGTACTGCAGTCACTGTTATGAACAACGGTGTCACCTCAACTCGATACCCTGGAATCCGGAGATGAACTATAAAGAGACGCTGAACCTGCCCAGCACCGCCTTTCCGATGAAAGCGGATCTTCCTGTCCTCGAGCCGTCTATGCTCGAACGGTGGGAGGCTACGAGGCTGTACGACAGGGTCCGAGAGGTCCGAGCCGATCGGCAGATCTGGATCCTCCACGACGGTCCGCCCTATGCCAATGGTCACATCCATATCGGGCATGCGCTGAATAAGATTCTGAAGGACATCGTCGTCAGGTCGAAGTCGATGTTCGGCTACAACGCAACCTATGTGCCGGGATGGGATTGTCATGGGCTGCCGATTGAGCATCAGGTTGACAAGAATCTTGGCGGCAGAAAGGCGGAGGTGTCGCTGGTTGAGAAGCGAGCGCTCTGTCGTGAGTATGCCGCCAGGTTCGTCGACATCCAGCGGGAAGAGTTCAGACGTCTCGGGGTGCTCGGCAACTGGAAAGCCCCGTATCTCACCATGGATCACCTGTACGAGGCAACGATTGTCCGCGAACTGGGGAGGCTGTTCGGCGCGGGGGTCGTGTACAAAGGCAAGAAGCCGGTCCACTGGTGCGCGTCATGCCGGACCGCCCTGGCCGAGGCCGAGGTTGAGTATGGCGATCATGTTTCGCCGTCCATCTATGTCAAGTTTCCGCTCGACCCGGGTGCCGCGGAGCGCCTGCCGGTCCTGCAAGACCAACGATCGTTTGTAGTGATCTGGACGACGACGCCGTGGACGCTGCCCGCGAATCTGGCGATCGCCGTCCATCCGGATGCGCCCTACGTGATCGTCAAATCGGCTGATGAGTACGTTATCGTCGCCAAAGAACGGTTGGAGGCGACGGTGGCGGCTGCAAGGATACAGGGGAGCCAGGTTGTTGAGGAGGTGCCGGGTCGTAGG
>PQAQ01000101.1 GCA_003105305.1 Candidatus Methylomirabilota bacterium | reverse complement strand
CTGACGGGCGAGGATGTCGAACGCGGCACATTCAGCCAGCGTCATGCGGTGTTTCACGACATGAAGACGGGCGAGACCTTTACGCCGTTACAGGCGCTCCCACAGGCGGAAGCCGCCTTCGACATCTTCAACAGTCCGCTAACCGAGAACGCCGCTGTAGGGTTTGAATACGGGTACAACCTCGAAGAGCCCGGCCGGCTGACCATCTGGGAGGCGCAATACGGAGACTTTATCAACGGCGCGCAGATGGTAATTGACGAGTTTCTGACGTCTGCCAGGGCCAAGTGGGGCCAGACCCCTTCCTTGATCCTGTTATTGCCCCACGGGTATGAAGGCCAAGGGCCGGACCATTCCAGCGCCCGTACGGAGCGCTTCCTTGAGCTGGCAGCCGAAATTAACCTGCGGATCGCCAACTGCACGACCGCCGCTCAATACTTCCATCTACTGCGGCGACAAGCCGCTTTGTTGCAAACCGATCCCCTACCGCTCATCGTATTGACCCCCAAGAGTCTGCTGCGCAACCCACTGACCAACTCATCCCTCCGTGAACTCTCCGAGGGTGGCTGGCAGCCGGTGATCGATGACAGCCAGGCCCGCTGCCGGCCCAGAGCGGTGAGGCGGCTGATTCTGTGCAGCGGCAAGGTCTACACCGATCTGACGGCGAGCGCGCTTCGAGGCGCACGCGCCTCCATTGCCATTGCGCGCATAGAGCAACTCTATTCTTTCCCTGCAGAAGAGCTCCAAGCAATCCTGTTTGCCTATCCCGGCCTGGAAGAGGTAGTGTGGGTGCAAGAGGAGCCGGAAAATATGGGCGCCTGGACATACATACAACCCCACCTTCACGAGATGCTCCAGGGACGCTGGCCCCTACGCTACATCGGTCGGCCGCCGAACTCGAGCCCCGCGGAGGGGTCGGCGGCCTGGCACGCCGCTAACCAGACGCTCCTGATCGATCAGGCGTACGACCTCATGCCCAAAGTCGCTGAGGACATTATTACCTCGCAGGAAAAGACGTAAACGCGGAGAAGAACCTATGCCGACAAAGGTCGTCGTTCCTGAGCTTGGCGAATCGATCGTTGAAGCGACGGTGCTTCGGTGGTTGAAGCGAGAAGGCGACCGCGTGGTCGCAGGAGATACCTTGGTCGAACTCGAAACCGATAAGGTGAATCTGGAGGTCGGCGCCGAGCGCGAGGGCGTGTTGGTCCGAATTGACAAATCGGAAGGTCAAGAGGTGAAACCTGGCGAGGTGTTGGGCCAGATCGATGATTCTGCGGAGACCGGGGAAGCACCGAAGATCTCTGAAATCGCACCACCGGAAGCGGAGACGACAATGGCTGCGCACGAGGATGCCGTTCCGGTCCAGGCGACACCTCAGATTCAATCCGCAGAACGGGAAGAACGTGTGCGCTTGTCGCGCCGAAGGCAGACGATTGCCCGTCGTCTCGTCGAGGGCCAGCGAACGGCTGCCACGCTCACCACCTTTAATGAGATCGACATGAGCGCCGTGAGGGATATCAGGACGCGACATAAGGAGTCGTTCCGGACGGAACATGGCGTGAGCCTCGGTATTATGCCGTTCTTCGTACACGCGGCGATCGCCGCCCTGAAGGTCGTCCCGCGGCTTAATGCCGAAATCCAGGGCGACGAGATGGTTCTCAAGCGCTATTATGACATCGGTATCGCCATTGCAGCCTCGGGCGGCCTCGTGGCGCCGGTCCTGAGGACCGCCGATCGAATGTCCTTTGCCGAGATCGAGCAGGCCATTGAGGCATATGTCCGAAAAGCTGATGACGGCACTCTGTCGCTGGACGAACTTCGTGGTGGCACCTTTACTATTACGAACGGCGGTGTCTTCGGCTCACTGCTGAGCACCCCCCTCTTGAACCCGCCTCAGGTGGGCATCCTGGGCCTCCATCGAATTGAGGATCGGCCGGTTGTCCGTCATGGCGAGGTCGTCATCAGACCCATGATGTACGTCGCGCTCAGCTACGATCACCGTCTGGTGGACGGCCGCGAAGCCGTGCAGTTCCTGGTACAAGTCAAAGCACTGATCGAGGATCCGCCGGCTCTACTGCTGGAGGCCTGAGCGTTCTCTTTCAATGACGGCGTCATCAATCCGGTTTCACACCTGAGCTTTCCGCACCGGCGCCTGTCTCGCATGCAGCCTCCGCCTCGCGGAACCAAGGAATGGCCATCCCCTGTCCTGCATCCCGGCATGCCCACTTAAACGGCTGGCGTGCCGACCGCCTACCCCCCTTTCGAGCAGACAGGATTACGGGTCTTTTGTAAAACATTTCACAGTATTGTTTTGTCCTTGACCTTAAGTTTAGAAATATTATCGCTTCCCCAGGCGACATCCTCGAAGCGAAAGGAGCGATGCCGCTCGCTGGGCGACCAGGTGCGGGGGGCGTCGGCCGAGTGTTCGCAGCATGCCCGACTGAGAGATGGCAACGAGCGGGCCGCAGGGGAGGAGGAAGGGCCGTGACGGTTCTGCCGATCGTCGTAACCGTGGCTGTCGTCATATGGGCAGCAGGGCTTATGGTGACCGCGGTGATCCTCGCAATACGCGCCCTGCGTCCGCGTGCCGCTGCGGAAGGATCCATACCCGAAGGACCCCAGATCGCCATGCTCCTTCTCGTGGGGATCGGCGGCATCCTGGTGTCGGCGGCGCTGGTCACCGCGACGCTGGTCACGGAGCGAGAGTCTCACCTGGCGCGGCTCCACGCTACGAATGTCACATTAGAGGCCCAGATTCGGCTATACGAAAGTCACCTCACACATCTCGAGCAACGCCTGGATAGCTTGAGGCATAGCAAGAAAGACTCGAGCCTCCTCGCGGAGGAGCTCCGCGGGGAGATTTCCGAGTTGCGACAACGGCTGGCCAGCTTGCGCTGACGCGAGCTACTCGACCGAGTACGGAACTTATGAGGAGCGCGACGCGCGGCTTCATCTCGACGGAGTCTAACCCCAGGAACCCATGGCCCAGATCTTTCATCCGAGGGCGAACACCATCGCCAGGGCAGGCGTATTCGGCGGTCTCATCCTCCTGGCGGTCCTGGTTGCGGTCATTGCGATGGTCAACCGATCGGACTACGTAACACAGGTCGGGGTTACTCGCGATCAGCCTGTGCCGTTCAGCCACAAGCATCATGTCGCTGACGACGGGATCGACTGCCGCTACTGCCACACATCGGTTGAAGAAGGGCCATTCGCGGGTATCCCCCCGATAAAGACCTGTATGAACTGCCATTCGCTCATCTGGGCTGATAGCCCCGTACTGGAACCGGTCCGGGAGAGTCTGCGCACAGGAAAGCCGATCGAATGGGCGCGGGTGCACAACCTGCCGGGGTTCGTCTACTTCGATCACAGTATCCACGTCCGGAAAGGGATCGGGTGTTCCACCTGCCACGGACGGGTCGATCAGATGCCGATCATGTGGCGGGCAAACAGACTCTATATGGAGTGGTGTCTCGAGTGTCATCGCGCGCCAGAGCGTTTCGTGAGGCCACGCGCGGAGGTCTTCAACATGGACTGGAAGCCCCCTACGGACCAGTTGGTCCTTGGGCGAAAGCTCGCGCAGGCGTATCACATCCGGAAACTGACGGACTGTTCCATCTGTCATCGATGACTACTTCCTATTCGAAAAGGAATCGGCTTGACCTGGCTGCGGTCCGGGCTCGTTTGAGCGCGTCGCAGGGAAAGGCGTACTGGCGGAGCCTTGAAGAGTTGGTCGGCGACGAGGAGTTGCAAGATGTCCTGAGCCACGAATCGACACCGCTTGCCTTCGATTGGATAGACGGCGTGAGTCGCCGCCGGTTCCTGCAGCTCATGGGTGCCTCGCTCGCATTGGGCGGCCTCGGCGGGTGTGGCAGCGCCGCCCCCGCGCCGACCAATGAGAAGATCGTTCCCTATGTCAAGCAACCTGAGGAGATCATCCCGGGGACACCGCTCTTCTTCGCGACTGCGATGCCCCTGGCCGGATTCGCGAGCGGTGTGTTGGTTGAAAGCCACGAAGGACGACCCACGAAGATCGAGGGTAACCCCGATCACCCCGCTAGCCTCGGCGCGACCGACGCCTT
>PQAQ01000100.1 GCA_003105305.1 Candidatus Methylomirabilota bacterium | reverse complement strand
AGCATGGGCGCCTCGTCTTTTTCCCCTTCACCGATGACCACCACACCGTCGATATCGACCGTCCTCAGCATTGCCCGCATCGCATGGACGGCCGCCTCGTCGCCTGCGTCTTTTTGCCCGCGCCCCATCCACTGCCCCGCGGCCAACGCGGCGGCCTCGGTTACGCGGACCAGCTCGAGCGCCAAATCACGCCCCAGGCATCCATTCATCGTCAACATGCTGCTCATAGGTATCCCTTCTATAGATGTGAGAACATACCGTCGGCTGGATTCACACAACAACGTTGTCAGAGTTGTCAGAGGCCACAGGATCCGAGAAGGCCCATTATTTCACGGGAAATATTTCACACGCGCCCGGCAATGTCAACAGTTTCCCGCGGCGCTTTTGTAGTGCACATCCACCCAGTAGCGCGGCAACGATTCGCCGGAGGGAAAGATCAGGTCGGCCTTGTCAAAACCGTTGGGATCCTGCATCTCCTCGCCGGCATGAATGCGGCCCTTGACGACCGATTGATGCGGATCAAACAGCGCAGACAGGTCAATGATCTCTACCAGGTGACCGCTGTGTTTGTCTTTCAGGAACATGTCAATCCCTCCTTACATTACGCATGATAAGTACCTACTGGTGTCGCGACTTAAAAGGGAGATAGGCCGGACAGCATGACCAGCCAGACGATGGACATAATAATGATAACGAGCGCCCCTACCACAATCACATAAAAGAGCGGTCTGCCCAGTTCGCCGCGCGATGTCCCGACCGACACCGAACTGACGTACCCGACGCGAACATCCTGATCGGATTGAATCCGGCCTTGAAGCGCCTTCGCGAAGTCGTAGGCATGTTCCCGATGCCAGGGAAAGCCTTTCATGGTCTCTCGTGTTCCACGCGTGGTGTTGACGATAACAGTCGGGGTGCCCTTAAGAAGGCAGTAACCGAACAGGATCAAGATCACGCCGACGAGAACCGGTATCGTCAGTATTCCAATGACAATGAGGAGGATCCCATTCATGAGGCTGCGGGATATGACAAATTCAACCGACGCGATATCGCTGAGAGGCGTGTCCTCCTCGCGTCCCTCGGTCAGCCAACCTCTATTCGGATGATACACGACCCGCTGGTCGGTCACTGTCCCGAATATGTTGTCAATATAGGTCGTTTCCGCTTCCATCTCGGACATGCATCCATCCCCCTTCGTCTGGCAGGTCCAGCGCCGTGCTGGTTCGGCGGTACACCGGTAGCCTCCCTGAAAACGATCCTTTTCTCACACCCGGACGTCAGCGATCACGCTTCGGCGGTTGTGGGATCGATCACCGATCTGATCTCGGACACACGATTGGCCGGGAAGCCGCCGTTACGGGCATGCTCCAGGATTATTTCAGCGTTCGGCGCAATATAGACACAATAGACCTTCTCATCGGTCACGTAGCTGTGGACCCACTGAATCTGCGGTCCCAGCTTGCTGAGGATGCCGCACGACTTCTGAGAGATGGCCTGAAGCTCCTGAGGCGACAGCTTACCCGCCCTTGGGATGTCACGCTCGATCAGATATTTTGGCATAGATAATCTCCCCTCCTATTTCGTGATGGCGACGCCGAACGGCATCTTGCCGACCGGGACGGTGGCGATCACTTTTTCGGCGGCAACGTCGATCACCGAGATCGCGTCGCTGCGGCCGCACGCGACGTACAGGCGCTGCTCGTCCGGCGTCAAGGCCAGATACCAGGCCCGCTGGCCCACGGGAATTTGTTTGGTGATGGCCAAGGTGCGGGCATCGATCACATAGACGGCATTGCTCCGGCCATGCGCGACGTACAGCCGACGCCCGTCCCGCGATATGACGATCCCGACCGGCCGCTCGCCGACAGGGGCCTTTTTGATCACCTTGTGCCGCGCTACGTTGATGACCGACAGTACGCCGGGCTCGGCCTGCTCGCTTGCCACAAAGGCGTACTTGCTGTCCGGGCTGAAGGCGATTCCGCGCGGGTTCTTCGCCACCGGAATCGTCGCTACGACCTTGAAGGTCGAGGTGTCGATGGCGGAAATGGTGCTGGACGTCTCGTTCGAGACATAGGCAATCTTTCCATTAGGACTGATCGCGATCCACTCCGGCTCCACCTGGACCTCAACGGTAGCGATCACCGTCCCGGTCTTGGTGTTAAGTACTGTAACCGTCCCGCCGTTCTCGTTCACCGCATACAGACGAGTCCCATCAGGACTGAGCGCCAGGCCCTCCGGGTCCACCCCAACCGGCCACGTCTCCACTACCTTCCCAGCCTCGGCATCGATGATGCTGACATTATCGGAATTGCCATTGGCCACGTACACACGAGATCGATCCGGCGCAATCACGACCCCCCTTGGCCGCTTGCCTACAGCGATCGTACGGACAACCGCATTGGTTGTCGTATCGATGACCGAGACATCATCAGATTTTTCATTTGCTACATACACCATCGGCCCGGCTGCGACGGCCGCTGCGGTAGTACCGCACCACCACAACAATGCGATCATGAAGGACCAGCCGCTCCGACGACCTGTTTTCGATTTCATCTATATGCTCCCTTCGCTGCTGCACTACGTGAGGACAGGGCCCCATCCGCGACAGAAATACGGCACACGATTTCCTATCACAGATCGAGAGGGATGTCCACCACGAAGGGAGGTGAGTAGATCGACTCAGTGTTAATTTATATTGACTGATTCTTATGCTCGCCGATAGGCTCCATCCTCATCGTTCTCAATGTTATTCTTGTAATTCTTTGATCGCGATTCGTGATCTTACGTGAGGTCCGGATGCGGGCGCGGGCATGATTACCGAGGCCAGACCATATACGCCAAAAGGCGTATTGACGATGCACCACCTCTGGAGTTATGTCTGACTGCGCTCGTAACGCTGTCGCTGAGGAAAACGCGATCCTTACGCACCCTGAACCCAAGCGAGCTTCATTGTTGACGGCCGGTCGGGGACCTCCCGATTCTATGCCGGCGTAAGAATTACTCCATCCGCAAGCGTAAGAGACACGTCCGCAGTACGGTCTGGCGGACCTGTTGCCGATCGGTGCAACATAATGATCTCTCCACGTCACTGACAGTAATGCAATCGAGCCGAGGCGGAGTATTTCTCAATCGCTGAACAAATGAGTATTAACACTCACAGGGAGGACCAGACAGTATGAAACGTAACCGATTAGTTGGGGCGATGGTGTTGGGTGGGATAGTGATGGCGGCGGCGCCGGCAATGGCGGATACCTGTAAGGAATTAGACAGCCAGGGGCTGACGCATAGCGCGCTTCAGGCTACTCTACAGGGCGTAGTACCAGGCAATGGCGGCTCCGGACCCAATGGCGGTCTGAATTTTCCCATGTGGCTCACCCTGGTAGACGATAGCGGAAAGGTGTGTCACGTCGTCAACTCGTTGAGCGGTTCGCAGAGTGCATTACGCGATATCTGGCTGGGCAGCCGTGTGATCTCGGCCCAGAAGGCCAATACCGCCAACGCATTCAGCACCGGCCTGCTGGCTCTATCCAGCGCTAATCTATACGCGGCAGTACAGCCGGGTGGGAGCCTGTACGGACTCCAGCACAGCAATCCGGTCGATCCGACCCTCGCGTATGAGGGCGACGCAAATAAGTTCGGCACCGCCAAGGATCCACTCGTGAAGGATCGCGTTGGCGGTATCAACGTCTTCGGCGGCGGACTGGCCCTGTACAACGGCAAAAAGGAGAAGGTTGGCGCGATCGGTGTCTCCGGCGATACGTCATGCACTGACCATGTTGTGGCCTGGAAGGTCCGCGACCAACTGGCAAGTGGGGCGTTCCATGCCGCAAACGTTCCAGGAGGCGTATCCTCAGGCCATAATGATGCGCTGATTCAGGACATTTCTAGCGGCGTGAGCGCCGGCGGATTTGGCCATCCCACCTGTCTTAATAACCCCAATAATTCGCAGGATGGCGGCTCCATCGAGGGTAACTGATTCACAATCCGTCGTGGGTTGGGGTGTAAGCCCCAACCCCCGACGGGGCCCACCCC
>PQAQ01000099.1 GCA_003105305.1 Candidatus Methylomirabilota bacterium | reverse complement strand
TCAGGAGCCGTAGTCGGTCACGATCGCGGCCATAGTCGTCCATCGCGCAAACCTCCTTCATGCCGATGCGTACCAGTCCCCAATGTCGCTCACTTGTTTAATTCGATCTGAACTGAGACTGACTCCTTTACCTTCACAACAACCGGCACCTCCGTCATTCCGGTATACTCATGCCACGCCACAAGGGTGTACGCGCCGGGCGGGACATCTGTGATCGTAAACCTGCCGTCCTTAGCGGTGACAGCCGCATAGGGGCTATCGGCGACATAAATCCATCCCAGCATCCAACCGTGGGCATCACACTCAACCCGAACGATCCCGGCTTTTTTGAGAGGTCGCACGACCCGGTCGCCCTTGTTGGGCAATGTGACGCTGAAGACGGTCCGTTTGCCGAAGAACCCGTGAGTCGCGTGCAGCACCGCATCTGAATTGATAATCTCAATGTTCGATTCGACCGGGACGATCTGGACATGGGGGACAAAGTCACATTTCAGGTTGTTCAGTTCAGGAGTTTTTGTGGATGGCTCCCAGGCCTTGCCGGCCTGAACCCCTTTCAGAAATACGACCGCATCCTGGACGGTCTGGCCTTCACCCAGAACGATATTTGGCTCCTCGCGGATCTCTCCGCAGACCTCGTGATCTTTCGTGGGAATAATCATTTTCATGGGAGGGGGCGAACCCCGAAATACTATCGTTCCGGTGACAGTTCCGCCATCGGTGACCGGGGTCTCTTGGTAGGCGTCGGCGGCGGGGGTGAAGGTTGCGGGAGCGACTGCAAACAGGGTAAAGCTCAGCACGACTCTCAAGAGTTTCATGACTCAGCCTCCTTGTTAGAGGAGAAATTAAAGGCCCAAACGCTGTTTGTCAAGCGATTTGTAGAGGTTAGGGCACATGTTTCGTCGGCGGTGTCAAGCGAGATCCGGCCGCAGGTCGCATGGGGAGGTTTCGATTTTGCATTGACTTTGCGGTGTGGCTCGGCTAGAACACATACGTGAAGAGGGATTATGATGAAAGGCTGATAAACGAGATGCGAACGTCCGTCCACAGCCCCTGGCCCCATCGCCTCGCGCTATCGACCGCAGCGGCAACGCTGCTGCTGATCTTTGTCGGCGGCCTGGTCACGAATACCGGATCGGGTCTGGCGGTGCCGGACTGGCCGACGACGTTCGGGTACAACATGTTCCTGTACCCGTGGTCGCAGATGGTGGGTGGGATTTTCTATGAACACAGCCATCGACTGATCGGATCGTTCGTGGGCCTGCTCACGATAGCCTTGGCGCTGGTACTCCGGATGAAAGAGTCGGAAGGCTCGGCTCGGCGGCTCGGGGTTGTTGCCGTCGGCGTGGTGATCGTTCAGGGCGTCCTTGGCGGTCTTCGGGTGATCCTCGTGTCGGCGGGGAGCGAACTCGCCCTGGTTCATGGTCTGCTGGCTCACGCCTTCTTTGCCCTTATCATCAGTGTGGTCGTATTGACCTCAGCCGAGTGGAAATACGGACCGGCGATGATCGAAACGGGTGACGACGGAACGCTTCCGCATCTCTGTCTCTTGACCACCGGCGCACTCTATCTTCAGGTCGTCTTTGGGGGGATGCTGACGCATATCAGCGACTGGTTCCTGGCCCATCTGTTGTGCGCGATCCTGACGACTGTCTGTATCTGCTGCCTGGCAATACGAATCGCGAGACGCCATTCGTGGCGCCCGCAATTCGTTCGTCCCATCGTGTTCCTTGTCGGTCTGTTAGGAGTTCAGCTTCTACTGGGTCTCGGTTCGTATGTGAACCGCTTTACGTCGCTCGAAATTCCTTTTGCGATCTTTAGTCGGTTGGCGCTTCCCACCGTCCACAGGATCACCGGGGCGCTGATGCTGGCCACCTGTGTCGTGCTGACGTTGCGAGTCTATCGAATGCCGGCGTTACGGCAAGTTGCTGCCGGCCGGGAACTGCTCGCCGGGCGGGCACGCGTATGATCCCCATATCTCATACCGTAGGCGCCGAGTTTACGCGCGCATCCCGTCGAGCAGCAGATTTTCTGGCGTTGATGAAGCCCCGAATCCTGCTGATGGTGCTGCTTACCGTTTTTGTCGGGTTCTACCTGGGTACTCGTAGTACGCCGGACTACACCACGCTCCTGCAGGTGCTTGTCGGGACAGCGCTCGCAGGGGGCGGAACCCTCGCGCTGAACCAGTTGCTCGAGCGCGACCTGGACGCACGAATGACTCGGACGCAGTTTCGACCGCTGCCTACCGGCCGCCTGCAACCTTTCGAGGTGCTATTGTTTGGAGTGGTACTTGTTGTCACGGGTCTGCTGTACCTGGCTATCGCGGTCAATGCCCTGAGCAGCGCAGCGGCAGCGGTAACCACAGGAAGTTATCTGTTGCTCTATACGCCAATGAAGCGTAAGACCGCATGGTGCCTCGTTGTGGGGGCGGTGCCCGGGGCGGTGCCGCCGATGATCGGCTGGGCGGGAGCCACAGGGCGACTCGATCTTGGAGCGTGGGCGCTGTTTGCTATTCTGTATGTATGGCAGCTTCCGCACACGCTGGCCATTGCCATGCAGTATCGTGAGGATTTTGCGCAAGCGGGAATCCGACTCCTGCCCGCGATCGATCCGAATGATAAGATTGCGAGAACGCAGATTGTTGTCCACTCGCTGGTCTTGCTCGTCGTCAGTCTTCTGCCGACGATCATCGGATTCGCCGGTTCACTCTATTTGTCGGGTGCGCTGGCATTGGGGATCGGCATGCTGGGTTGCGGGATTGCGCTTGTCAGGCGGCAGTCTCCATCAGATGCACGGCGGCTGGTGCTTGCGTCGCTCGTCTACCTTCCGGTACTGCTCCTGTTGCTGGCGCTGGACAGGGCGCCGTTGTAGCGACCAGTGGCTTTTTGCGACGACTTTCCGGAGTACGAGGCATACCGGGACGGTCCGTTATATTACACAAGGGTTCCGCCCATTCTCGTGAACCCCCTGAAGAATCTGATCCTTCAGGGTACCCGCTCCGCGCAGCACCTTCAGAGGGTCTGTAATGATCTCGCATCTCGCATTCCATGCGAACCGACTCAAAATATCGGGTGGGACTGGCTGGTCAACGATCTCGATTCAATGCTCGAACGACTCGCCCGAAAAAAGAAGCTCCACAAGTTTATGGATTTTATCAGTGACCTCGCCCGCGATTATGGATGCGCCGAATTCGTAGAAGAGCTCAATACGATATTTCAGGCGCACAACTTCGGCTATCGAATGATTCCGGACGACAGCGGTTGTGGTGAGATGTACCGTTGGGATATCCGTAGGTTGCCGGAGTGAATGGAGGGAGACATATCGCTACAGCGCTCGTTTCTTGCGCGCGCCGATATGGCGGGGAATTTTTCTTGACAAGCTCCTTACAAGGCGTACAATGCAGCTTCGGATAGTCCGAGCCCACCGACGCCGCCAGCTTGCCGGATTCTTTCATCGGTTTGCTCATCCATGCAGGGTGATGTTGGTATGACATGTAGCATGCAAGCACCCGCGTGTAAGCCATTTCACGGTGTAGTATGCGGGCGGTTCGCATGTGCGGGATCGGCAATGGGCGGTACCGTTGTCGTGTTGTGAAAGGAGGGAGAAGTCGACATGGCAGAGAAACCACAAGGTGCTAAACTTGCAAGTCGATCAAAAGGCCAGGTCAAGAAGACGGCCGGGCAGTGCCAGTGCGGCGGCGATCTGATCTGGAGCATGGTCTTTAATCCGCGCGGACGCATGATGAAGGTGTGCGAAAAGTGCGGGGTGGCCCTGCCGAAGGCGGGATAAGATACGATAGCAAGCGGCCTTTTCGTGAGAGCAAGAGGGCTCCTCGGCATAATGCGGGGGAGCCCTTTGTGTTTTCTAGCCGACCTGGAGTACGATGTGGGTGCGCGTGTGAGTGTTGCGGCGTGAGACCGACGTGAATTGAGCTGAAGATGGAGCTTCACGGGCGAACGGCGTTAGTGACGGGGGCGGCCATGCGGGTCGGCCGCGCAATTGCGTTGGCGGTGGCGGGTCGAGGCGCGGATGTGGTCGTACACTACAAAAGCAGCGTTACCGAAGCCCGCGAGACGGTGGAGTCGATAGAGCGCATGGGCCGGCGCGCGGTTGCCATTCAGGCTGATCTGGCTGAGCCTGATCAGGTCGAGACGCTGGCCGACGGCGCAGCGCGGGCCTGCGGAGCGATCGATGTGTTGGTGAACAGCGCCGCGATCTTTCGGAGGACGCCGCTCGAACAATTGACCGTACAAGACTGGGATCAGTTCCTGCGTGTGAACCTGACGGGACCCTTCTTTCTGGCCAGACGATTGGGACTGCTGATGCGCCGGCAGGGAATGGGAAAGATCATTAATGTGGCCGATGTTGCGGGGATTACGCCGTGGGCCGACTTCCTGCCGTATTCGGTTTCTAAAGGGATGGTGATCACCATGACCCAGGGGCTGGCGAAGGCGCTGGCGCCGGAGGTCCAGGTGAATGCCGTCGTACCCGGTACGGTGCTGCCGGCGGAGGAGTATGGCGAGCAGGAGCTGGAGGCGATCATTAAACGCACGCCGCTCAGAAGGATTGGCGATCCGACCGACATTGCGCGGGCTGTCCTCTTCCTCATAGAAGGCTCCGATTTCATGACGGGTCAGGTTGTGGTGGTGGATGGAGGCCGGTCGATCCAATAAGCCGTGATGAGGGATGAGATGGACCACACGCTCTATCTAAGGCAGCTCGAAGTAGGAGAGATGGCCAACTACGTCTATCT
>PQAQ01000098.1 GCA_003105305.1 Candidatus Methylomirabilota bacterium | reverse complement strand
TGCTCCTTGCGGCTGCGGAAACGAGAGAGCATCTCAACCGTAACCGGGAAGCCCACAAATCGCTCGGAAAATGTCTGAGCGTGCTGCAGGGCGAGGACCGTGGTCGGAACCAGCACCGCCACCTGCTTCCCCCCTATGACCGCCTTAAAGGCGGCCCGCATGGCGACCTCGGTCTTGCCGTATCCCACGTCGCCGCAGATCAGGCGGTCCATCGGCCGGTCTCGCTCCATGTCGGCCTTGACGTCGGCAATCGCCCGAAGCTGATCCGGCGTCTCCTCGTACGGAAATCCGGCTTCGAATTCCCGTTGCCACGTCGTATCGGGAGGAAGGGCGTATCCCTGAATCACCTGCCTGGCGGCGTACAGCGCAAGCAACTCCCGAGCCATCTCACGAACCGACGCCTTCACCCGCTCCTTCGCCTTGGCCCACGAGGCGCTTCCCAACCGGTCAAGCGCGGGCGCGTTGCCGTCGGCGCCCGCATACCGATGGATCAGATGGAGCTTGCCGGTCGGCACATACAGCTTGGCGTAATCGGCATAGACGATGAGCAGGTAGTCGCCCTCCGTCCCGCCTACAGTAAGCTGCCGCAGCCCCTTGTAGACGCCGATTCCGTGATCCTCGTGAACCACATAATCGCCGTAGGCCAACTCCTGGTAGGAGGAGACGGGAGAGGTCTCCTTCGGTTTGGGGCGGCGCGGCGGAATATGTCGAGCCCCGAAGATCTCGGCCTCGGTGATATAGGTCAGCGCCGCCTCGTCCAGGTGAAAACCGGCGCTGAGCTCGCGAGAAAGAATAACGATCTCGCCTGGCGACGCTATCCCCTGCCCAAGAGACACCGCCACATCATGCTCCTTGAGTACGTCGGCCAGGCGGCGACTCTGGGCCTCACTCCTGCACACCAGGTGAATTCGTCGGCGTTGGCGACGCCATCCCTCCAGATCCCGTATCACCTCCGTGAGACGTCCACGGTAGGCCGGGATCGTCTGTACGCGAAAACCAATGATCGTCTCTTGCCCGATAGGGCGCGTTGGAAAGAACTCCTCCAGAAAGACTCGCGATCCGACAGAAAGCCTCTTCTCGACGTCGTTCCAGTCAAGCATTGGAGCCGTACGCGCGGCGTCATGCGCAGCCGCCTCGAGTCCCGCCGAATCCGCCAAAACCCAGAGGGCTTCGGAGGCGGCGTACTGCAGGAGATCGCCTTCCGGTTCCTCTGTGGCCTCCCGACACGCCTTATCGGTCAGTGGCGCCTCCACAACCGGCAACACGGCGACCTGTTCGACGGAGCCGATAGACCGTTGGGTGGCCGGATCAAATGCGCGGAGTTCAAGCAGTTCGTCCCCGAAAAACTCCGCGCGAATCGGCATGTCCGGCGCTTCGAGGCGGCCGAAATCGTGGGTCAGAGGAAAGAGATCGAGGAGGTTCCCGCGCAGACTGTATTCCCCGCGCTCGGTCACCTGATGGACTCGACGGTACCCGCCCGCCTCCAGGGCGCGCACCAGCTCATCTCGCGCGATCAGTCGTCCGACGCACAGCGTGAAGGCGGCTCCCAGAAGCGCCGAGGGCGGTGAGAGCCGTTCGAGTGCGGCCGGGAGAGCGACGACCGCCAGGTCAAGCGCCTTGGTCGCGAGGCCGGCCAGGCAGGCAATCCGCTGATACCCGATCTCGGGGTCTTCATCCCGTTCGGGTAACACACTCACGGAACCGCGACAGAACACCAGCAGATCCTTTGCCAGCAACTCGGCCTGTACGCTTGAGGGAACTACTATGATGAGGGGTCGCCTCGCCCGGCGAGCGATCTGGGAGAGGATTAACGCCTTTGACGCCCCGAACAGACCGATAAGATGAAGCGCGCTCGGCCTCTCGTCAAGCCGATCCATGATCTCGGCTATCTCCGGGATCTGCAGAGTGTCCGACAACTCCATGGGTCGTATGACCATAAAACCTGCCCTCACCCTCGGATTCTTACGGCTGCGCCGTCTCGATGATGCGACGCACGATGCGACTCGTGGAACAGTCCGCGACCAGCGGGATCGTCACGACCTGCCCGCCACGTCGCTCCACGGTCTCCCGACCGATCACCGCTTCCTTTGTCCAGTCGGCGCCTTTGACCAGCACGTCGGGCTCAAGCGCTGCAATGATGCGCCCCGGATCCGGTTCCTCGAAGATCACCACATAGTCGACCGAGGCCAGGGCTGAGAGCAGTTCGGCTCGCTCATCCTGCATCAGCACCGGTCGGGACGGACCCTTGAGAAGCCGAACGGAGGCATCGCTGTTCAGACCGACGATCAACAGGTTGCCCAACGCCTTTGCATGCTGCAACAGCCGGATATGTCCCCGATGGAGCAGATCAAAACAGCCGTTCGTAAAGACGATGCGTTCTCCCAACCCCCGACGGGCACGAACAATGGCAACCAGCTCTTGTAGGGATCGGAGTTTGCCGACGTCAACTGTCATTCCGGTTGTCCTCCGTTCCTCGGCACTAGGGAGAGGATGCCGCGCAGTACGACCTGCTCGATCAGCCGTCGCCCTTTCGCGGCATACGGTCCGGAGGTCATCAGCCGGATCTCGCCAAGCGGACCGAACGTGATTCCATGAAATCCGCCGACCCGCATAGAGCGAAGCCAACATGGCACACCATGGTGTTCCAGATGCAGGCGGAGCAGTTCTGCCTGCATCTCATCATTCGTCGTATAAATCATCCGTTCCTGCATCTGCGGCCTATCGCAAACCGGCAGTTACCCGATCTACGCTATTGGGATCACAGCGGTCGGATCACACGACAGAGGAGGGGCCGATGTCCGGGAATACAGTTCGGGTCGAAAAGGCAGAACAGCGCGGCGAAAGAACATCACGACTTCCGGGACCACCCCTTGAGCGGTATTCGAGGGCAGCCCAACTCGACACATCAACCAGCAGTCAGTTCGGAGAGACAGCCGCTTGTTCTCTCCCTATTGCAAGACGAAATGAGCCCTCCGATTCCACTTCCAGGCCGACTCGTCATGGCCCTCGACAAAGGGCCGCTCCTTCCCATAGCTGACGACATTAATCCGCTTGGCGCTGATACCCGCGGCTACAAGACGGTTTTTGACCGATGCCGCGCGTCGCTGTCCGAGCCCCTGATTATACTCCACGGTTCCTCGCTCATCGCAGTGCCCCTCGATCACGATCGAGGTCTCCGGATGCACCTTCAACCATCGGACGTTTTTAGCAAGGCCATTCTTCATGTCTGCCCGAATCGACGACCTGTCGAAATCGAAGAAAATATCCTGCAAGGGCGAAGCCTGCGGCGCTTCCGCCCGAGCGGTCTCCGGCTGCGGCGTCGCGGGTGGCGACACGACCTCTGCCGCCCGTCTCCCCTGCGTGGCAGCCATCTTATCCCGTAGTGCGGCAAAGGCGGATTGACACTTGCCGCGTATGCGGGCGTCGGGATCCGCAAATGGATTGAATTCTGTAGCCTCGTGAGTCGCCCAATCCAGGCAGGCTTCAGCCGCAGCAAATTCTTCCGGCGCGCGCGTCGCGGCGCCCGCGGCCTTTGCCTCGGTTAGAGTGGTCTTCATGCCGTCGAGCTCAGGACGATACGATGCGGTGGTCGCACACCCGGCGATCGTCAGGGCCACCGATGCAACGAGAAGCGCAAGCTGGATTACCCGATCCCTCTTCGGACTCCCGTTCATCTTCGAACTCCCTCCCTGTGAGGTAGCTGTCAGCATCTCGCTGTCAGCTATCGGCTTATTTTCCGCGCTGCGCTATTGCCTTGGCTTCCTCGGCAGCGTGCCTGGCGATTTCGGCCGCCGTTTCCGTCGCCGCGAAGTCGCGATCCGACAGCTCATCCTCAGCGAAGATGAGGTATTCTCCCGCCTTTGCCATCGGGTACCGGGCTGCGCTGACGTGCGCCGCGCCGGCAGCTCGCGCCTCAGCGATCGCAACCTTCGCTGCCGACACCGCAGCAGGCGCGGACCGCTCTCCGGTGACCCAGTCGTAGGAGTCCGGCCTGAGATGCGCCCCTGAGCAACCCCAGAGCAATGCCCCCACACCCGTCAATACAATCACAAAGGATCGTCGAGCAACCCCGCCAAAGGTTCTCATCGCATCCCTCCTCTAACATCCACTGAGAGTTAATAGCCGATAGCCGTCTCTCGCAGACCGGATCCCGCCCGCCGCTGTCATACGGTGTCAACTTATCACACTCGGCGGCATTTCGTCAAAGCTGACCCCGGCCCACGGATCGATCGGACTAGCGAAGCGCGCGCTGCTCAAGATGGTGGAGGGCAAGGATGTGACGGGCCGGAGGCAGGTGAGTAAGAAGCGCCGCAAATGCCAGGGCAGCGATCACGAGGATCCACTCCAGCCGCACGAATTGGCGCAGGCGACGGCGAATCCTCGCGGTCTGGTCGCCGCCCGTTCCCACGAGCCACGCGCCGCCGAGGCGTCCGATCGTATTGACCGACAGTCGCCGGCGCGCGCCGGCGGGATCTCGCAGAAGGGGCAGGAAATAATGCCGGTTCACGGCGGCCAGTGCCAATACGAGCCCCACCAGGCAGACCTTTGCAAGGAGAGCCAGCCCGTAGGAGGTCGTCACGAGGGGCTGCAGTGAGCCTACCTGCAGCCACGCATTGAAGAGCCCGGCCACAACCAGCGTGAACACGCAGTAGGCTGCCATCCTCGAGAAAGGACGGCCGATCGCCGAGAGTCCGTGCGGTCCCTCCTCCGTACCGGGAGCGGCGCCCAAGCGCTGGACCAGGGATCCGAACGCGAAGAGACCGCCGATCCAGACGGAGACCGCAACCAGGTGGATCCAGTCGATAAGGACAGGCATCGTGACGTCTCCCCAGTCCGCGGCATGCCCGGACAGACTCGTGGTCAGGGCGATAAGCGCGGTTACGGCAAGCGAAAGCATAAGGACCCGCCCGCTTCGCGGCGCGGGCGTCCTTCTCAACACCCACACGAGAGTCAGGAGCCCGATGAGGCCGATCCGGACAAGCCATACGGCCCCAAAGTGGGTCTGCAGAATCACGACCGGGAGGACGCCATATATGTCGGCAAAGCGCCCGCCGCTCATTATCTGCGTTCTTAGGATGAGCTCACCGGCATTCGTCAACGTGACCAGCACAATCGAACTCAGCTCCAGTCGCCTGAGCGGCGGCTCGACCGTCTCGAATGCCGGAGGCGGAAGCACAACCGATCGAACGAGGAGCAGGCGAAAGGTCAGCATTCCAATCAGCGTCGAGAGACCGATGAAGTAGAACCAACGGATAAAGAGCTGTGGAAGCGTGGCGGGCATGCCGGCAGCCCCAGGCCGATCGTAAGAGCCTGGACCGATACTGAACGACAGATCGCCTTCGGTGCGATGCCCGTCGTGGGCGACAACGCTCCACAAGATCCGGTATTGCCCTGGGGGCAGAAACGGGAGAGACGCCCCCAGAACGGTGTGGTCGGCAGGGTTCACGCGTCCGTCCCCGTTATCGACCTCCTGATGATGAGCATCGACGACCTTGATCGAACTGAAAGCAGGCTCCAGGACGCCGTCAAACCAGAGTCTCACGCGCGGGGGCGGCGTCGGCAGCGCCTGCCCGGTCCACGGCTCTGAACGGTCGGGGAACGCGTGTCCCGACGCGGTAGCGGCCATGAGGAGCAGCAGGCCGGCTGTCGGCAGGACGGTCCGCCATCCCGATCTATTCATCGCCTACTTTCGTCGGTGGACGGGAGCGAGCCGCCACAGGGTCAGAAACGGCCGCATCAGTAAACGGTGCAACCGGCCGCAGCAGATCGCCACGCTCCCTGGCCAACTGTTGTCGGAAGACCTCCTCCCGCTCCCAACCAAACCGCATGAACAGCGTCGGTACGACGATCATATTCAGGAGAGTTGAAGTCACAAGACCTCCCAGGATGACCTGGGCGAGCGGTCGCTCCAGCTCCTTGCCGGTGGCCTCACCGAACATCAAGGGGAGGAGGCCCAAGGCGGCCGTCGAAGCCGTCATCAGGACCGGCGTCAGGCGATCTTTCGACCCCTGGATAACGGCCTGCTCCTTCGGTACGCCTTCAGCCCGAAGCTGCCGGTAATGGCTGACCATGATGATGCCGTTTCGGGCCGCGATCCCGAAGACGCTGATGAACCCAATCAGCGAAGGGACACTTGTCACCATCCCCGTGAGCAGGATGGCCACCACGCCGCCGATCAGGGCCAAGGGGAGATTAGCCATGACGAGGAGGGCGGCCCGAGAAGAGTTGAAGGCTTTATACAAGACGAGGAAAATTCCGACTACCGCGAGCCCGCCATACACCATCAGGACCCTCG
>PQAQ01000097.1 GCA_003105305.1 Candidatus Methylomirabilota bacterium | reverse complement strand
GGTGTCGATCTGCTCCATCCCTCTTCTGCAAAGGCGGGTGTGGTAGCCGTTGTGGAAAGATTGAAGCCGGTCACGCATGCAAATACTACACTTGCAGCTACCAATCGTCGCATTCGAATTCCTCCTGTGGAATGGCCCCGCGTATCGGCAGCTCATCCGCCTGTGTGGGGTGCCGAAAGGTGACACTCAGTTCTACCTCATGCAATACGTCATTTCATTCTTACTAACGAATGGTGCCTCCTGATGGTTGACAAACACGCCGAATCAGTTCGGGTGATATGCCCTAAACATCAGAGATGATGGGAGGTCCAATGGATCAGCGAGCTCAGGGCTCTTGAAAGGCAGCAACCTGCACCTCATGTCAACCGACAGGGTCGGTTATTCGTTTATAACGAGTGAGATGACGTGATGGATGGACACCGTGACGATCGCTCGTTGTGGCGCGCGCAATGTGAGGCACTCTACCGTGAGCATGGGATGCGTCTCCTGCGGGTGTGCCGCCTTGTCCTGCGGAATCCCCAGGAGGCAGAGGACGTCGTCCATACGGTATTTCTCAAGCTTGTTGAGCGGGACTGGAGGGCAGACCGCGATATGGCATGGGGGCGCTGGCTTACGCGAGTCGCGATCAACGCCTGTCGCGATCGGCAGCGGGCGGCGTGGTGGCGCCTCTGGGACCAGATGGCCGAGGAGGTTGAGTTGGTGGACCACGACCCGACGCCGGATGCTACCGCGCTGGCCGGCGAAACCCGCCATCGCATTCAGCGCGCCTTCCGGCAGCTCTCCCAGCGACAGCGAGAGGTCTTTGTGCTGCGCCATCTTGAGGCTTGGCCGACTCAGGATGTGGCGGAGGCGTTGGGTCTGAGCACCGGGAGTGTGAAGCGCCATTTGTTTCGGGCGATAGTGCGTCTGCGGGAGACGCTCGGAGAAGACGCATGAGGGAATGTCTGCGAGATCACAACCTGCTGTCGGTCTACTACGATGAAGGCGCCGTAGAGGATCTCACCCACCTTGAGACCTGCTCCAACTGTACGGCTCGGTACCGGCGGTTGGTCCATGACCTCGAGTTGATCGGTCAGGCGCTGGAGCGGCTGCCGGCTGCACTCCCTGCCCGTCGCCAAGACAGGGAACCCTGGTCGCGACGGGTAGTGCTGGCCGCCACGCTTGCGGCAGGGGTAGTGATGGTGACGAGCATCGGAGTGTGGCAGTGGCGTGACGCCCATGTCAATGTGCAGCGTCAACGGACTGACGACGAGAACGAAATCTTGCGCTTCCTAGCCGATGCGTCTACCGGTCTCTCCGCAGGGGGTGACGGGGAGATGCCTATGCTTCCGCTCGCCTCTGACCGAGCCGATCGAGATGGAGGAGAGCTGGAGGGACAGGACGGATCGGTTGACGATATGGAAGGGATATAGACGCGCAACGGCACAGTGGATACCGATTCACAGGGAGGATGTGGAAATGCTCACACGTAAGAACCGTCTAGGTGTAGTGATTCTGATGGGAATCCTGGCGATGAGTCTTTGGACAACCTCGGCCTCCAGCCAGCCGTACCGAGATCGCACCATACGAGGGGAGCGAGGAGAGGATGGACTTTTCCTTCCGCTGCTCGTTAAAGGGGTAGACCTTACGGACACCCAGCAGGCGCAGCTCAAACAACTTGTAACTAGCCATCGTCCAAAGTTTGATGCCATCCGACGGCAATTCCGGGCAGCCCGCGAGCAGTTGATTGAGAAGCTCTATACGCCGGGTCCACTGAAGTCCGAAGACCTCGCGCCACTCACTCAACAGATCGGCAAGCTTCGGGAATCGCTGGCGTACGAGTCGCTCCAAGCCGCCACGGAGATTCGTAACCTGCTCACTCCGGAGCAACTCACCAAGGCGAAAAAGCGCTGGCAGCGATTCAAAGAGTTACGCGCGGAGATGCGAAGTCTGCTTGACGAGGAGCATTAACGGATCGACGAGCGAGAAAAGACAGCCCCATATCATTCATCCGCGGAATAGAGATGACCGGCGGAATTTTAGTCGTTGATGATAGTGAGGGTACGCGGACCCTCGTGGCAGGCCTCTTGAGCGCACGCGGGTATCGCGTGACCACGGCTCCCGATGGTCTGTTCGCGTGGAGGCTCCTGCAACAATCTTCCGCCTCCTATGATCTCGTCATCACGGATGTCGTCATGCCGAGCATGAACGGGATCGAACTGCTGGAGAAGATGCGAACAACGTGTCCGTGGACCAGGGTCGTCCTCGTGACCGGCCAGGGATACCTCAACAACGCGATCACTGCGCGAGCCTACGCGTTGGGAGCGTTCGCGGTGCTGCCCAAGCCTTGCAGCTTCGAGCAGCTCCATGACACCGTCAAGCGCGCCCTGCTGCACTCCGCTGCGACCGAAGAATGAATCGAGGACGGTTGGCGACGAGGCGCGACCCGGATAGGTTCTGCGCATGGAATCCTTTTTCCCGAGTCGAAGATCGATAGCACAGTGGGGTGCGACTTGTCTTGTGATGCATCTCGGCGTACTCATGGGTCGTGCATTGAAACCGGACGGATTCAGAAGGAGGCGAGGCAACAAGATGAGCGGCGTGGAGGAAGCTGCCGTGGGGGCGGATGGGGAAGACGCAGTGGCAGAGCACTGGGTGGCGGGGGGTACCCAGGGGGTAGGTCCGACTCCACGCGAAGCCCCATCGCCTCTGATCTTGCGTGCTCGGGTATGCCGGCAGGGCACGTGCCCGCCAGGGGGCCGGCCTTGTGGACCGAAGCCGGCAGCGCAGTCGGCGAGGCACCGGCCATGCTCCACAACGGGAGGACCTGCAGACGGTCCTCGCATCTGGCGATGTTCCACGTTCATGATCGTCGACAAAAGGAGGAAACATGACCATTACCGGCATTGCATCAGGAACCGATCCGTATCAGGTCAGCAGCGGTCAACCCAATCTGTTCAAGCAGATGCGGCATGAGCATCTCGCATCGTGGATTGTACCGCGGTCTCAGGTCTGTGCATTGCGGACAAGCGCTTATGTGAGTGGATGAGACGCAAGAACGTAGCCGGTCCAGACCTCCGGATAAGGATCGAGGGGCTGGACCGGCTACGTCTATTTGTGGTTAGTGGAAGGAACGCGAAGTGCGAAGGCCTGGCTCCGCACGAGGATGCGGCGACCGGTCGAAGCCCGCCGTCTTCTGAGCAAAGGTGCAACTCTCTGCCCCGCCCACGCCGTGAGTCATGCGATCCTTCATCCGTCCGATTTGCCGGTTGTCGGTCCTCTGTGGTACAAGAGGCGGTAAAGCGGGCGTATCGTCCAGCCGGATGTGCCGCCTAATCTTCCTGTGCTGATGGCGATGGCTCAGCTTCACAGCAGCGGCGCTGCGCTCGGTGTCGCCGCGGTTCTGTTCTCGAATGGCGCGTTGAGTGAGACTTACGGGGTGAGTCGGCAATGTCCCGGCGACCCGTATAAAGAAGAAATGACTACAGGACCAATGTCGGCTGTCCGCACGATCGAGTTGACCAAACGGTTCGGCGGGGTGACCGCCGTTGACGCGGTCTCACTGGAGGTGCCCGCCGGGCAGCTTTTCGGCCTGATCGGTCCGAACGGAGCCGGGAAGAGCACCTTGATCAAGATACTGACGACACTCCTCTCTCCCACCAGAGGCCGGGCGTGGGTCGCCGGGTTTGATGTGACGACCCATCCCCACGAGGTCCGTCGCCGGATCGGCTATGTCCCCCAACTCCTCTCCGCGGACGGCGCGCTGACCGGGTATGAGAACCTGCTGGTCTCGGCTCGACTATACGGCGTGGCGCGTGCGACGCAGGAACGACGGATTCACGAGGCCCTGGATCTCATGGGGCTGACGGACGCCGGTCGCACACTGGTCCGCGCGTACTCCGGCGGGATGATCCGCCGGCTGGAGATCGCGCAGGGGATGCTGCATCGCCCCGCCGTCCTCTTCATGGACGAGCCTACCGTGGCGCTCGATCCCGTGGCTCGCCGGACGGTCTGGGCGCATGTCCGGGAACTCCGGAGCCTTTTCGGGACGACGATGGTGCTCACGACGCACTACATGGAGGAGGTCGAAGCGCTGTGCGAGACGGTGGCCATCATCCACCAGGGTTGCATCGTGGCCATGGGTGCGCCCACAGAACTCAAAGCTCAGGTGAGCGCAGACGCGAACCTTGACGACGTGTTTGTCCGCTTTACCGGAGCGTCCATCGAGGCGGGAGGGGGCTATCGCGAGGTCCGGCGCGCCCGCCGGACGGCCCAGGCGTTGTCATGACGCGACTCAGTGCGTTTATGCGGTACGTCTGGGCGGTTGCCGATGCCGAGATTCGCAAGCTGCGCCATGACCCGTGGGAGTTGCTCACCCGGGCGGTGCAGCCCTCATTGTGGCTACTCGTGTTCGGCGGGGTGATGGGCCGGGTCCGCGAGCTGCCGACCGGGGGGTTCGCCTATGTGGATTTTCTGGTGCCGGGCATCCTTGCGCAAAGCGTCCTGTTCGTCGCGATCTTCTACGGAATCTCGATCATCTGGGAGCGTGACCTCGGGATCCTGCAGAAGTATCTGGTGAGCCCGGCGCCACGGACGGCCCTTGTGCTGGGAAAGGCTGTCTCGGCCGGAGTCCGCGGCCTCTCACAGGCCGTCATCGTCTACGTGCTGGCGCTCTTCCTGGGCATCGCAACGCAATTCCGGCCTGGGGCTATTCTTGGCGTGATCATCCTGATTCTGCTCGGCTCGGCTCTCTTTTCGACCCTCTCGTTGATCGTGGCGTGTCTCGTCAAGACCCGGGAACGCTTCATGGGGATCGGGCAGGTGCTGACCATGCCGATCTTTTTCGCCAGCAACGCGATCTACCCGCTCAGCCTGATGCCGACCTGGCTTCGGACGATCTCGGTCGCCAATCCGCTGACCTACCAAGTGGATGGGCTCCGAGCGCTGATGCTTCAGGGTGGAGCGAGCGCGTTGAGCCTTGAACTCGACTTCACTGTCCTGGTCGGGACCACGACGCTGCTGGTCCTCCTTGCCGCAGGCCTGTATCCGAGGATGGTCACGTGAACTGCGCATGCGAGGCTGCAGCGGACTGTGCACGGCTTGTCGACCTGTAGAACTGTCCCATCGCAGAAAGGAGACATCATGAGACGTCACGTGCTTCCGAGCGGAGTTGGTGTTTCTCTTCTCATACTCTTCGGTTTGGGACTACTGGGGGATCCGTCGCGGGTTGAGGCGCAGGCCATTACAATGAGGCTCCAGGAGACATGCGGCGTTCCCGCTGACCACCTCAGAGTTCTCATTGCCTATCCTCCTGGCGGCTGCGAGAGGGTGAAGCGCGACGGGACCGTCACGGTCAACGTTCCAGCCGGGACGAACCTGCTGGTGGTGTCGGTGGTACCCGACCAGGACCCGCTGTCGCGAGCGCCTCTTGTCGGTATATGGACCCCGGCAGCGAATGAGGGTCTTCTGAAGGTTACCTGTACGGGCCGCTGACAGGACTGCCGGAATGTTCGGCCGGCCCTGTAGCGTGGCAGCGATCGAACAATGCGGCAGCCACATCGTCATCATCTCTCAGGGGTGAGCGCGCGAGGCAGGCAGTGAGAGGGATCCTGAAGATCGCCTATAAGCTCTTGGTCAATGACCGGGCGAAATTTGCCGCCCTGCTGGTGGGAATCACCTTTGCGGTATTCCTGATGATTCAAATGACCTCCATTTTTGCCGGGATCTTGAGTAAGGCCTCAGCCACCGTGACAAATGTCGGCGCCAAGGTCTGGGTGATGGACCGGGCCGTCATGACGGTTGCAAACAGCATCCCGTTACCGGACTACGTACTGGATGCCGTCCGAAGCATCGACGGCGTCAAGTACGCCGTTCCGCTCTATTCCGGAGTGGCGCTTGTCAAGCTTCGAAGCGGTTCGTATCAAGCGGTCACGGTCCTGGGCCTGGACGATACCAGTCTATTTGGCAGGCCAGAGATTCTCGAAGGACAGATCGAGGATATCTACGCCGACAACGGATTTGTTGTCGTGAAGGACGAGGAGTTTCTCAAGTTGGATAACCCAAGGCTCGGCACAGAATTTGAGGTCAACGACCATCGGGGCGTCATCGTGGGGATTGCGAAGGTGGCGACCAGCGGACTCTTTGGCCTCCCGACCCTTTATACGACCTTCAATCGAGCGATCCAGTATATCCCATCTACGAGATACACGATCTCCTACATCCTTGTCGAACCGAAGAGCGCCGAGGCCGTACCGTACATCAAAGGGCAAGTCGCGAAGTTGGGATATGAGGCCCTGACGGAAGACGAATTCAGCCGCAGGATCTCTGACTATTACAAGTACCAGACCGGCCTCGGCACAAACATACTGCTGATGACCATCATAAGCTTTATTGTGGGCCTGTCTATTTCGGGGCAAACCTTTTATACGTTCATCCTGGAGAACCTGGATAAGTTCGGGGCCTTAAAGGCGATCGGGGCCAAGAGCTCAGAATTGGTCTACATGATCCTCTTCCAGGCCGGTTTTACTGCCCTCACGGGCTATGGTCTCGGGATCGGCCTATGCGCCCTCCTTATCACTATCGCAAAGATCCGACTCCCCAGTTACGCCTCCATGATCACGTATTTTAACCTGGGGCTCGCCTTCGTGATGGTCCTGATCATCGCGGCCGTATCCAGTTATATTGCGGTCAGAAAAGTACTCAAGATCGAGCCGTTCGATATTTTCCGGGGCTAGCATGGCGAGGCCGGCGATCAGGGCAGACGGACTGGTCAAGTGGTTTGGGGAAGGTGACGCCAAAACCTATGCGGTCAGAGGCGTCACCTTTGACGCCTACTTCGGGGAACTGCTCTACATCGTGGGTCCGTCCGGGAGCGGCAAAACGACGTTGTTGAGTATGATCTCCGGGATCCTCCGGCCGAATTCCGGCACGGTGCATGTTGAAGATATCGAGGTGTGGAGTCTGCCCCCGGATCGGATAGCCGACTTCAGATTGAAGACGGTTGGCTTTGTGTTTCAGGATTACCACCTCTTTCCACGCCTCACCACCGTCGAGAACGTCGCCATTCCTCTGATCTTGAAAAAGCGGGACTGGAACGACTCCATCGGGGAGGCCATGCATTATCTGGAGATCGTTGGGCTCAAGGAGAGGGCGCATCTGCCTCCGGTCAAGTTGAGCACCGGGGAGCAGCAGCGAGTCGCTATCGCGCGGGCGATGGTCAGTCGTCCGGATATCCTGATTTTTGACGAACCGACCGCTTCCCTGGACGGGACCACAGGGAGAAGAATTCTGGAATTTGTGAAGAAGGAGATACTGACTCAGGATCGGTGCATTGTCATCGTGACCCATGACAACCGGATCTTCGAATATGCGGACCGGATATTGAAGATGGAGGACGGACACCTCGTGGGCATCGAAAAAGGGGAGGTGGAGTGAGAAACAAGATCATCTTCGGCCTTGCGTTTCTTGGCCTCCTCACGGGGTTGGTGAGCGCCTATATTTACGGAACCCACAAAAAACCGCTGCCTCCGACCTTCAATCCGGCACCGAATCCTTACGCCAAAGGCATCTATGCGACCGGCATCATCGAAAGCTACCAGACCAGCGGGCAGAATACCAATATCTATCCGGAGGTCGCAGGCACCATCACCAAGATCCTGGTTGCCGAAGGCGCCCACGTGCGCCAGGGCGAGCCATTACTTCTGATCGACGATTCTATTCAGCGGGCAACGGTCGAGCAACAGAAGTCGCAGGCAGAAGCGGCGCTCACGCTGCTTCAGGAGCTCAAGGCGCAGCCCAGGAAAGAAAATCTGGAGATCGCAAAGGCCCAGGTAGAACAGGCGGACGCGAGCCTCAAAAATGTGCAGGACCAGTTGGACAAACAACGTGAGCTGTATGAGCTGTATCCCAGTGGGATAAGCAGGGACACGCTCGACAACGCGATCAATGCGGTCAAGGTAGCCAAAGCGAATCTTGATGTGGCCCACCGACAATACGACCTGACACAGGCGGGCGCCTGGACCTATGACATCGCCAATCAGGAAAGACTGTACGAGGCGGCGTCAAAAGCGTTCAAGGCCTCAAGCGCGTTGCTGGCCAAGTATACGATCAAGGCGCCGGTCGACGGTGTGATTTTCTCGGTCAAGGGTGCGGTCGGCAGCTACATCTCGCCCCTGGGGACGTACGACACCTATACTCAGGGGATGAGCCCCGTCCTGGTTATGGGCAGTTCACAGGCGTACCTCGGGGTCAGATGCTACATTGACGAGATCCTGATCCACAGGCTCCCTCCGGCTTCGCAAATGCGCGCACAGATGTTCATTCGAGGCACAAACACGAGCATACCTCTGCAGTTTGTGCGGGTGCAGCCCTATGTCTCGCCGAAGATCGCCTTGTCGAACGAAAGGACCGAGCGAGTCGATGTGAGAGTGTTGCCTGTCATCTTCCGGTTTGAGAGGTCCAAGGAGATCGAACTCTTTCCCGGTCAGCTGGTGGATGTGTATGTCGCAGAGAGGTGACCAGGGAGGGGGCAATCGTTACCCCAACTGCGCACGCGGAATCGCAGCGATCGAGATCGGGACGCTGCGACCGGATTGATGTCACAAAGAATGGCCGAACGTCCGAAAAGGGGTGATAGTGAATGACAAACGTGGTAGAGTAATATCGCATCCTCGATCGATCGGGCCTGACTGAGCTCACTGATACCGACAAGAGTGAGGCAGCAGCATGACGATAACAGACGCTGTACGGCGCAGAATAATCGGCGCCTTGGTCGTATTGCTGGCAATCCCAGCCGGCGCCTGCGCGCAGTTTCTCCAGCCGCCTCCGACACCCTTCGCTGAGGTCCCGGCGCCTCCCACCTTCCGGCAGGAAGAGCTGGATCAACTGCTTGCTCCCCTCGCCCTGTACCCGGATCCGCTCCTGGCGCAGATCCTCATGGCATCCACCTATCCGTTGGAGGTCGTCCAGGCTGCCCGCTGGGTTCGGGCGAATCCGAACGTCGCCGGTCCGCAACTCGAAGAGGCGATGCAACAGCAGCCCTGGGATCCGAGCGTCAAATCGCTGATGGCCTTCCCTCAAGTGCTTGCCATGATGGATGCAAATCTCGAGTGGACCCAGCGGTTAGGAGACGCCTTCCTGGCTCAGAGACCCAATGTCATGGCGACGATCCAGACGCTGCGGGCGAGGGCCCAGTCCGCCGGTTATCTCCAGAGCACCCCGCAGCAGACGGTCATTGCCGAGCCGCAGGCCATCCGGATCGAACCGGCAATGCCGCAGACCGTCTATGTGCCGATTTACGATCCGAGTGTCGTGTACGGGCCGTGGTGGGCGCCGGCCTATCCGCCCTATGTCTGGTATCCGCCGGGATATGTCGTCGGGGCCGGCGTATTCTCGTTTGGCGTCGGAGTTGCGGCAGGCACAGTTCTCTGGGGTGGCTTCGACTGGCACCGGCACAACGTCACCGTCGTCAATGTGCGCAACTACAACACTATTAGCCGGACCACCACGACGGTCCCGCGGTGGCATCACGATGTCGGTCACCGCTGGAGTGTTCCGTACCGCGACCCGAGCGTACGACAACGCTTCGGCCAAGGTCCGCAGCCAGGCGTGGCGGCCCGCGAGGCGTTTCGCGGCCATGTGCTGCAGGCGCCGCGATCGCCGTCGTCGCGCCCCGCTGCCGCCCAACCACCGGCGACTCCACGGACCCCGCGTGCGCCGGCCGCGTTTGAAGGGTTGGGGCGGGGCGCCGAGATCAGGGGCTTCAGCGATCGGGGGCATACGAGTCGTCAGGGTGCGGCTGGGTCGGCCCCGAAGATCCCGGCGGGGGGCAGAGGACGACGGTAAGCTTATAACCGGCGATCGAGCTGATCCGGTTGCTTGCGGCGGCGGGTTAACAATCGCCGGAATACGAAGTCCGGAAGAAAGGGGCAGGGGAGGAATGACGCGTTCAGATTGGCAGGCGGGTCTCACGCGGTGTCGACGGCTCGCCGTTGCTGCGACGGCCATGCTGTGCTGGATTGCCGCATCCGTGGACGCGACCGCCGCCGATCCGCAGCCGCGAGGCTTCAGCTCGTCTCATGAGGCGGTCCAGGCTCTTGTCGCGGCCGTCAAGGCTGGAGACCTGGAGGCGCTCACGACGATCCTGGGCCCAGAGGCGAAGGGCCTCATTGCGTCCGGGGACCCGGTGGCCGACCGGGAGGGGCGGGCGCGCTTCGTTCGAGCGTACGAGCGCTTGAACAAGCTGGAACGCCCCACGGAAACCAAAGCGATTTTGGTGATCGGCGAGGACCGGTGGCCGCTGCCGATCCCCATCGTCAGGGTTGGTGATGTCTGGCGCTTCGATGCGGCGGCGGGGAGGGAGGAGATCCTCAATCGTCGTATCGGACGGAACGAGCTGAATACGATGCAGGTGTGCCTTGCCTACGTTGACGCGCAGCGGGAGTATGCCCGGGTGTCGCGCGAGGGCGACGGCCTGCTTACGTACGCGATGAAGTTCCGCAGTGACGAGGGTAAGCGTAACGGCCTCTACTGGCCCGCAAAGGAAGGCGAAGAGCCGAGCCCGCTGGGTGTGCTCGCGGCCAATGCCCGTGCGGAGGGCTATACCCGCGAGACATCCGAGGACAAGCCGATCCCGTATCACGGCTATGTCTACCGCATTCTGACGGCCCAAGGGCCTGACGCGCCGGGTGGCGCCTACGACTATGTCGTCAAGGGGAGGATGATCGGCGGATTTGCGCTGGTGGCGTTTCCGGTGCAGTATGGGATCTCCGGTGTTATGACCTTCATCGTGAACCATCAGGGGATCGTCTACGAAAAGGACCTGGGCCGGGACACGGAAGCGATCGCCCGCGCCATGCAGACGTATAACCCGGATCCGTCCTGGAAGAAGGCGAACGCGGCGCCTTCTCCTCGTTAGCGGGATTCCGAAGTGAACTGCGTTGTCCGCGTCATTGCGGACCGGGAGAAGAGATTCCCTTCGAAACAACCTGGTCTCGGGCTACGACCCTCGGCGTTGATCCCGATACGCCGGAGATGCGGGAGGGATACGCACCGATGAACACAAGGACCGCCTTACTCGTAACGATGATTGTCGCACTGCCGGCCGTGGCGGCCTGCGCCCCGCACATGCAATACCGCACAGTTCACCCCGACGTCTGCATCAGCCGGGAACCGAAACCATCGCCCGAGTGCGAGACCCACGCACTGCAACAACTGCCGAGCGGCAATGGCTTCAGCTACCTGCTCGGATTCATCGAATTCGACGACCAGGGCCAGCTTTGGGACCGTAACCAGATGAGCGATGTCCTGTTGAAACTGCAGACGGAGGCCGCAACCAGAGATCTGCTGATGGTGGTGTTCGTGCACGGCTGGAAGCACAGCGCCGCGCCCGGTGATGCCAATATCAACACCTTCCGTCACGTGTTGGCCAATCTGAGCGATACCGAGGCCCACCTGGCCAGAGCCGCCAACACCCCTGCCCGCCAGGTGGTCGGTCTCTACTTTGGCTGGCGTGGCGGCTCGTTACCGGTGAAATATCTTGAAAACATCACGTTCTGGGACCGCAAAAATACTGCCCAGAAGGTCGGGCACGGCGGAGTCGCCGAGGTCCTGAGTCAGTTGGAGGATATCAAGCTCACCAAGGACAGCATGGTCTGTCGCGATCGCGCGGAGAGTAAAAACAATGACACGCTCTGCAACAGTAACACCCGGCTCGTGGTCGTCGGCCACAGCTTTGGCGGCGCGGTCATGCAGACCGCGCTGGCTCAGATCCTGGAAAACCGCTTTATCCAGACTATCGGCCCGGCCGGTCGCAAGAGCGACGTCGAGGGATTCGGTAATCTGGTGGTGCTGATCAACCCGGCATTTGAGGCCAACCTGTTCACGCCGATGAGCGACATGGCGGCCGAGCGGCGCACCTATTTCCCCACACAACTGCCGGTGATGCTGGTGCTGACCTCCGAGGTCGATGCTGCAACCCGTTACGCCTTCCCGTTCGGGCGCTGGTTCTCGACCATGTTCGAAAAAACGCACGATCGCCGGCGCCGGAATGCCGAGACCGGTCAAACAGAAACGATCAGTGAGCGTAACGCCAATATCCGCGCCGTCGGCCATTTCGAACCCTATCGCACCCACCGTCTCTATCCGACGACGGAACACACACGCGAGGAACTCAAGACCGCCGGTATTGCCGACAGCATCCGGATGTTCGAGCGTTCCAGCCGTGATTGGGTCTGCGACGGTCCCGGCAGTAAGATTACCTTCGGTGACGTGGTGCTGGAACGCACCGCGAACTCGGCGGGTCGCAACCCCTTTCTCGTCGTCCAGGTCGACAAGCGATTGATCCACGATCACAACGACATCGACGATCCTCGGGTCATCGAATTCGTCAAGCAGATGATTCTGATTTCGAGCCACAGCGGGAAGCCGACGGCGGTGAACTGCAACATCGGGTGAAGATCCGGCCGTCGCGAGTCGTGCCAGTTTAGCGGTTCCGCAACGCACCAAGGTGTGAGACATAAATACGATGGAAAAAAAGCAACGGCAATTTTCGCTCATGTACTTCCTGGCTGCCTTCTTCGTGGTGTTGGCGGTTCACGATTTCCTGATCGCCCGCCACACAGAGACCCTCTCCTATAGCGAATTCAAGGTGCTCCTGAAGGCCAGGAAGGTGGAAGATCTCACCCTTGGGAGCCGTATCATCTTCGGGCGGCTGAAACGGGAAGGACTGGAAGGTCTCCTTTCCAAAGAGAGGGTTGAGGAGATTCAACGGGTGGCCGGTGGAGAACCTCGTTTCGCGACCATCAGGGTCGACGATCCGACCCTCATTCAGGAATTGGAATCGTCGAAGGTGCGATTCGCCGGCGAGGTAGAGAGTACCTGGTTTACGACATTGCTTTCATGGATACTCCCGGCGCTGGTCTTCGTGGGCGTATGGATGTTTCTTATGAAGCGGGTGGGAGGAGCGGCGAGCGGTCTGATGGCGATCGGAAAGAGTAAGGCTAAGGTGTTCATGGAGAAAGAGACCGGCGTGACTTTCGCCGATGTGGCCGGGATCGACGAGGCGCGCGCTGAACTGATGGAGGTGGTCGAATTTCTGAAGACGCCGGAGCGGTACCGCCGTCTCGGCGGCAAGATTCCCAAAGGGGTCCTGATTGTCGGGGCTCCGGGGACCGGGAAGACGCTGTTGGCCAAGGCTGTGGCCGGAGAGGCTGGGGTTCCGTTCTTCAGCATGAGCGGGTCAGAGTTTGTCGAGATGTTTGTGGGGGTGGGTGCGGCCCGTGTGCGCGACCTCTTCTCCCAGGCTCAGGAAAAGGCCCCCTGTATTATCTTTATCGATGAACTAGACGCCCTTGGAAAGGCGCGCGGGCTCAACCCGATGGGCGGACACGACGAACGCGAGCAGACCCTCAACCAACTGCTGGTCGAGATGGATGGGTTCGATACGAATAAGGGCGTCATCATCATGGCCGCAACGAACCGCCCGGAGACCCTCGATCCGGCCTTGCTCCGTCCGGGGCGCTTCGACCGGCACGTAGCCCTCGATCGCCCCGATATCAAGGGTCGCGAGAAGATCCTGCAGGTGCATGTCAAACCGGTCAAGCTCGCTCCGGAGGTTGATCTGTCGGCTATTGCGGCCAGGACCCCGGGTTTCGTCGGGGCCGATCTGGCCAACCTGGTGAA
>PQAQ01000096.1 GCA_003105305.1 Candidatus Methylomirabilota bacterium | reverse complement strand
TTCGGAAAGACCCGCTCCACCCCGTATCCCTTCAGCACCTTCGCGGTTTCGTGGGTGTAAAGATTGCCGAAGACTCCCAAATGAATCGGAATATCGCCAAGGATCTCGCGCACGATCCCCAACAGGCCCATATTGTGGACCTCGACACCGTCGAGAGGCAGGCCGCGGGCGACCTGGAGCAGCTCCCTGATCCAGACCAGGTCGCTGTCCTTCGGGATAGCATACGTGCTCAGATAGCACTTCTTTCCCATCGACTTGACCCGCTCAACCGCAGGCGCAAGGGTTTCGATATTTCGAGAGAAATTGCCGGGATAGAGAGGACAGGTATAGTCGCCCAGATAAAGGGCGTCGTACGCAGACAGATCGATCTCGTGCAGTTGCCTGGGACCAGGGATATGCGTGGATAGTTCAAACATCTCCGCCTCCACCGTTCGTTTGCAAATGAGTAGCGAGTATAGCGAGTGCGTTGTAAGCCAATAGGGCGTGAAAGAGTGATGCACATCCAGTGCCAACCGATCTGGTATGTTGGTACTGTAACTTCTTGATTTTACGGATTGAGTTGGGCGGGAGACGGGGGTGTTAGCGGGCTAACTTGCGGAAATACGTTAAGCCATGGGGTAAATCCCCCAATCATGAGTGATCTGCCCCACTTGATTCCAGTGGAGTGCCCCATGAGTTCCTTCACTACGAATGTCATTCCGGGCTTGACCCGGAATCCGGTCCTCGGCGGATGAGGGGAGATCTGTGGTATAGGCTGTTGTAGCAATTACACCGTCAGAATCGTCAGACGCGGGAAGGTTGCGCGATAGAGGCGGTCGTCGAGGGTGAGCAGGCGGAATCCATTGTGCAGTGCGTGGGCTCCAATAACGAAATCGGCGAGAATGCGGCGAGGTCCGGAATCACGGTGTGTTCTGCGACGAACAAGATACTGCTGGAAGGCGCGGCCCGCCGCGCGCCAGACAGCTTCGGTAAGCGTCCACTCCACTGCAATCCCGGTGTCCTTGCAGAACGCATCGAGAAACGCTTCCGTTCTAGAGGGAGCAGCAAGCAGCTCCGCGAAGACCGGCGCGGCAATCACCAAACTGCCTCTGCCCAGCGCAGCGTCCAGCGCCGACCGCGCCAGCATGTTCAGGCTGTCGTCTTCGTTCCAGAGCGCGATCAGGACGTTACTGTCAATCGCCGTCGTCATCGACCGCGCACTGCGCGAACCCAGCGCGTCACAGCCTTTCTACCGCGTGGAATGCCTGGCGTGCCGATCCCACGGTACTGTTCAAACGGACTCTCGGCGCGCACAGGCCGCACGCGAATACCGCTGCGGTCCTGCTCGAAGAGCAGTGTGTCGCCGGGCCTGACTCCCAGGGCCAGCCGAACACGCTGTGGCACAGTGATCTGACCCTTGCTGGTCATGCGTGCTGCTTTCTTCATGAGCGTCTCCCGTCTTCCTTACTTTAGCATGACACTCCTTACTGTGCAAGTTGGACTTGCGGATCGGTTCCCCGAGTTGCTCAATGCGCCTCGGGTGGCAGTCGATCTTTCCAGGATTCGGGATCTCGGTGCAGGTGCATGATCGCGACGATCAGGACCACGTCATTCCGAATCTGATAAATGACACCATAGGGGAATCGGTTCGTCCGGCACCGCCGAGTCCGTGTGGAAAGCTGCGCCCATGCATTCGGGTACTCCGAGATACGATCGATAGTTCGATTCACCTCAACCGCAAACTCGTATCCCAAGCCCTCGCTTTCACCATTGTAGTAGTTGACTGCTTGAAGCAGCTCGCGTTCGGCCGCATCAAGGAAGTCGACATGCATCAGATGTCGCCACGTTCGATTCGAGCGAAGACCTCAGCGGCCGACTTCGACCCAAGTTCCCCCCGCTCGTAGGCATCGAGTCTATCTTCCGCTTCCGCCGCCCAACGCTCGTCGATCGCCTTTCTCTCCGGAAATGAGAAGCTGGCGAGAAGCCTTTCGATAAGTTCCGCGCGATCGAGCGGCGACAGCTTCAGCGCATCCAGAAGGATCTGATCGGCTTGAGGTGACATATCTATCCTCCTTTCAGCGCGTAGATTTCAGCCGCGTCTGCAGTTCCTCAACGGTCATCGTAGGCTGGACGCGACGCGCCTGAATCATTCGCCAAAAAGTCGGATCGGTTTCGAGGATCACAGTCTCCCAGTCCTCACCTTCGACACCGATGAGGACTGCGGCAGGCTTTCCACGACGGGTGATGATCACGCGGTCCTCTTGTGCGTCATCAAGGCATGGCTTGATCTTCTTCTGTAATTCGCGAGCCGCGATCGTTTTCATAGAATCTCCCCCGTTCTCCTCCCTGGCGGCTTTCTCCGGATCGCCCGGACGTACACGATCTTTTCCTCCGCCGAAACGTCATAAAATACTCTGTACTCGCCAACTCGCAATTCCCAAACAGGTGGCACGGCATCCAACGGCGGAACCAGATTCACCAAGAGCTTCCTGTTGCTGGTCGAGGCAGTCGGTTCGTGAGCAAGTTGCGTTTCGATCGCTTCAAAGAGAATAGATCGACGATACGCTGAGAGCCTTTTCAGATCTCCGAGGACACCATGCGCAAAGCGAATGCTATACACGCATATACGATTGCAGATGCATTCGGCGCTGTCAACCCGAATCCTGTTCGAGTCGCATAAGGAAAGTATCCCCGGAACTTATGCGTGAAGCCACTGAGGAGGGAGCAGTTTGACCGCCCCTTTTATACTGCCGCCGTAAGGTAGGCTGCCCTCAGATCGCAACGTTCCTACCGATCGATTCGGACGTTTTCCCGTTGCTGATCGTGACAAGGACGTGGTACGTGCCGCGGGGGAAATCTGGCGCGACCTTGATCCCCCCATTTTTTGGATTATTCCCCGTGAAGTGGACCTATGAATCACATGAAGGCGCCAAAGGACGCCAAGCTGACTGTGAGGTCAAGAGCAGGATCTGGTTCTGAGTATTCGGAACAATTCAACACGACACGCTGAAATTCCATATTTAAGACCAGATGTCACTGTCTCCTGGGCTCAATTCGTATCGTGCGATTCGACTACATTCGCTAGGATAGCTGATAAATTCCCATTCCGCTCCCATCTCTTCTGTGCTCTTGGCGTAAAAATATGAAGCGAACATGGCATGGGCAATGATGTTGTTGGCAGAATCGTACGCTCTATAGACGATTGCTCCCTCGTGGGCCTTTGAGTCGGTATTGGTGAAGGTTGCCCATACGGTACAATCCCAATATATGTATTTATTTGTAATGACTATGGGGCCATATGTATCTTGCAGGTTTGAGGGGTTTTGGACCGCAACAGAAAAGTGGTCGTAGACACCGTTGATATTTAGGTCAGCACCGGAGTCCATAGTAAGGTGGCCATCTTGGACGAAGTCGCAGCCTAAGTAGAGATCATACGATCCAGGTTGGACCGTTCCAAAGAAGAGTTCTTGGGAATCACCGTCCTCTGGGCCGTGCGTGGAATACGGCGTGATGTCTGCGAGGTCTGCGGGAAGGGGCAGCCACGCGGTACCTGTAAAATAACTCCAGGGGATTCCCATGGTTGGAGCGTTGAGAACCAGAAACATTTCTTTCGCATAACATCCATGTGTGGTGTAGCGTACCGTCACAGGATTAATGACGCCTGGTCCGGGGTTGCCACTCGTTACTGCGAGATGGACCTGCGGCCAAGCGCCCAACGATACCAGTTCACTTGCCTCGGCGGGCGGATGATTATAGGTCGCGGTGAGACTGAATAACAGGGCAAAAACACTAAGGAGAATCGGCGAGCTATTCCGGATTCTGCTCATGAATACATGCCTCCTAAGTATCACACATCATCCCCGACTATCCTGCACAGTCAATGAAGATAGGCGAGGCTATTTCGTGAGCGTCACGGTGTACTCCGCTCGGTTGGTGACCCAGTTGGCAGCATTGAATGGGTCGCTACCAGGAATGACGCCAACAGCAAAGAAGTTGTACGTGCCGACCGGCAGGGAGTCGGGGATGGGCATACGCAATATGGATCCCGCAAAGTTTCCAATCGGGAGCGATGAGACGACCGGCGTGACGATATCGGTAAGGTTCGTGAAATCCGGCATCAGGAAGAATCGGCCCCCGCCAGGAATCTCGACCCAGATATAGCCATCCATCTGGGTGGATTGAGCCGCGGCCGCTGTGATCGAGTTCTGAACCCCGTTGGACTGTACCGTTGGTATGGTGCAACAAAGCTGGGCGAAGAGCGAGAACGTCTCTTGTCCCGCAACGTAACCGGTCTTTGCGGTCGCCAGTATAACGGTGTAGTTGTCCTCCGTCCTGGTCAGTTCCTGCTGCGAAAGCACGGTGACCCGGCCGGACGATATTGGGGCATCGCGAAACTCGTCCAGATATTTTGGCGAATCGGGATAAAATTCTCGTCCATGGATGGTAAGTTGATACTGCCCTGCCGGTAGATCAGTGACAACTAGTGTCCCCGCTTCTCCTCCGCCATAAAAAAATTCCACATCAAAAATCACAGTCGGGTCATGCGTGACAACGCTCCGGCTGACTCGCCAATCGACTGGAACTGGAACTCGTTTGGTTGGATCATTTTTCTCGACGAATCGCATGAAAAGACTCCCCTGATTATAGGGATCCTTTTGTCGATGGGGAGTGCGCCAGCAATCATCGTTGGGATCACACGGGTCCGATGCCGGATCCTGTAGGAATGCGTTAACGAGCTTGAATGTGGAATGCGTCGCATCATCGATGCACACGACGCCATCCGACCCCCCGCAGGTCAGAAATTGAGATCCAACAAACGAAATGTGGTCCTTGTACACATAGCGGGCGCGGATGTCTGTGTTTGGAAACGTCGCACTGGCCGGGTCTGTCACAGTGCCGTCAGATGTCGCGACGATGGTGAGGATGTCGCTTGAGTTCGGCTTGTTCGCGGCAGACTCCCAATTTTGATGGAGATCCCACAGAAACTGATTGCCATACGTCATCTGCTTGGCCTGTATCTCGTGGCAGCCAAAGAGGTCGAATCCCAGGAAATAGTCTAGGATACACCATGCCTCTCCCCCCGCACCGTAATGAGGCGTCGCTGCAGTGATGAGCTTTCGAATTTCGCCGTTTGCGCCACCGTAAGGCACGTGGTTCCCATTGTTATCCCTTGCCATCCCCGCGATCCATGCCCGTGCCACAAGTCCACCCATACTGTGCGCTACAATATCAACCGGTATCCCGCCGTTGGCTCGTTGCACTTGCTGAACCTTTTTTGCTAAGCACGCAGCCAAATGCATGATGTCAATGCTTTTATCCTGAGCCTGAGAACCCGACACACTACATTGTCCGTCGTTGTAATTCCAATTATCGAAGTAATACACAGGCCTCTGAGCGTTTTCTCTTATTAAGAGGCTCGCCATCTCTCCCCACGTCTCAGGCCCTGCGTGGCCGCCCCACCCGTGCACGAGGATCACAGGGTGGACACCGTTTGCGACTGACGCGTTGAAGCTTTGCGGATTCACGGCCCCGCTGCCGCTGACCACCCCAAAGTTGAACGGAGTATCGCCCGCGACCTTCCCACGCACGATCGCCCGGTACGTGCCCGCACCGCGCCCTTGGGTCGGGTCTAAATAAGTGGTCGCGACAAACGGCAATTCTTGATTGGCCGAGAATGTCACATTGCTCCAGCGTTGGGCCATATATAGATCGCTGCCGCCGCTGTCTTGTATCCACAACTCCACGTATTCGAAGGCCTTGTTGCCACCCTGAAACTCTCTCAGTTTGAAGGAGACATCAAAATTCTGTCCCACTGTGACATTCGGCGGCGATACGCTCACTCCTCCGCTGACATCAACCCGGCCCGCGAAATTAAATGTGAACCACCTATCCGCTGACGAATCCTCTTGGCCATTGGCATAAACAACTACATACCATTTGTAGGTGCTCCCATAGGTCAGGGGGATACTTGAAAGATCCACTGTTTTCGACTTTGATGATGTCTTCCCGCTGGCATATTTTAGTGTCCCACCGCTAGTTTTTATTTTTAACTCATATTGATCATTGTATGGGTGAGACCATGAAAAGGTTTGAGAAGCGGTAGTAATATTCGCATTATCGCTTGGCGAAGTTAAGGTCGGTTTCGTTAGGGCAAATGCATCTTGCGACACAATGAGCAAGCAATTAAACAATAGGACCAACGTAACAGCATGAAGAAAATGGATCTTCATGGCAATTGGGGAATATCGTTGCTCAACCTTCATTGTGTAGCCCCCATACATGCCTATTTGATTTTTGGCAATGTCTGACCACCGAAGAGTAGCCGAGCAAATCCGCCGCTATCTGCATCCGACCTGAGCATCAAGCGGCAATGAGTCTTATGTCCTCAGATGTCCGTGTTGACTGCCAGGTTAGGCGGCGTCAGTGACCAAGTTTCTCATCGAGAGCGGCGAAGAATTCTTTGCGAAGCTCATTTTCTTTTTCTGGGTATACGATATTCTGCTCACCCATAGTCAGATTTGACTTTTTGTCGAATCTGGCTCGACAGGTGACAGAGGAGCCGTCGAGCTTTACGAATAACTTGACTGAATAGGAGGCACCAACAAGCATGAGTGTGTTTTGGTCTGTGAGCAATTTCGGTTCTGTCTTTATTGTCCCTGTCGAAGGGTTTTCTTCATAGACATAACCCTGCTCGTCCAATATATCCAAGGTGGCACGACGCAGGGCCTGTGGGTTTGCCTTGTAGGTCTTTGTGGCCGGAATTGTACCTTGTACGCCGCCAGTTGGTCTGGCGGTTCCTGTGAGTTCGCTCTCAACATACCTGACGGACTCACAGCCTAACAGTAAGAATGTGGCTGCAACTACGATGGCATAATGTGATGATTTGCTCATGAGGTACTCCCCTGAGTAATATGTCGGAAATAGAGTGCATATTCGCTGAATTGCGAGACGAAGCATAGAAGGCTCCCCCCCCCCACTGTCAAGAAAATAAGGCGGGCCTGTTCAGCAGTACAACATAATGCGGGCGCTTCTCGAATCCGTCGAACCAAGAAAATGCATTCTACCGTGCCCATGGTGAACCAGTGCCCACACTATGTAGCCTTCGATAGGTCGGTCCTGTTCAAGGCAGCAAAAGTTGAATGCAGGATGCCGCGGGATCTATTCAGTGTCAATTCCCCGGATGGCGTATTTCGTTCCAAGGACACCATACCCCCGTTCCGGGATTGCCAGATATCGTAGCCCGGAGCGTAGAAGGTTACCGTCTCTCTGTCAATTAAAACACGCCTCGCATAATGGGGAACGGATCAGACATGGCATACACCGGCCAATTCTGTCGTGCCATGTCGCACACTTTTGCCGGGGCGCCACTGAAGCGAAGAAATAAGTCAGGCACGGGCGTTACGGAAATGACCGCTGATTGTCGTGCACGCAGACCTTGATGTCAATACGCATTCTGGCGTATATAGCGCAGCGAGTGTAGGGCGAAAGGCAAAGAAGGGATGCGCCAAATAGTGTTGTTGACAAGTGTCGCATAACAGGCTACATTCATACGGTGAGGATTCGGAGCTTCGCCCACAAGGCTTTAAGACGGCTTTATGCAGAAGACGTCACGAAGGGCCTTCCGTCCGAGGCTGTGGATAAGCTCCGTAAGATGCTATCGTTTCTGCAGGATATGCGGGATGTGGAAACGCTTCGCGCAATTCCGGTGTGGAAGGCGCATGCATTAACCGGCAGCCGCAAAGGCACATGGAGCCTACATGTCACGAAGAACTGGCGGCTTACATTCCGCGTCGAGGGCGACGAAATCTGCAATGTGAATTTCGAGGATTATCACTGACAGGAGACATGACGATGCGTATGTTGAACCCGGCTCATCCGGGCGACTTTATCCGTACCGAAATCATCGACGCTCATGGCCTGACCGTGACTGCTGCTGCACGGGCATTGGGTGTGAGCCGGCCCGCGCTGTCCAGCTTGCTCAACGGCAAGGCTTCCCTTTCCGGCGACATGGCGCTACGCCTCGAAAAAGCCTTCGGGGTAGACATGGAGACGCTCATGCGCATGCAATCATCCTATGATATTGCGCAAGCGCGCCTGCGCGAGCGTACAATTCGTGTCCGGCGCTACCAGCCTGCTCCGGCACATGCGTAGTTCAGTATCTCAGGAGTTCCTTTACCGTGACCGCCATTCCGCGTGAAGAACTTCTGAACTGATCAGGATCTGTCGTTGATTCCCATCATGACCCATTTCATGCAATCGCCGGACGAGATCTCGGCGCTTCATCCGAGTGGCAGCTCGGCAACCCGACGGACGTTTGGGATGGCCCAGGAGGTGAGGTCCGCATACAGGTCGCGCAGGGGCGCTTGCAGGTCCTCAAGGCTGGCACCCTGGGTCCAGTAGTCCGGAAACTCTTCGAGGTGGCCAAGCCACATGTCACCTTCTTTCCAGTGCACGTATCGAACACTCATGTGTTGCCTCTTCTTTCCTTCTTGCTCTCCGGTTCTTTGGCTTTGTATGGGGTGAGGTCGTTCCATATAGACTGCAAGCTAAGCACCGACCATGAGGATGTCAAGCCCAAAGTTGGATCATTCTCGTGGGGAGTGCCGATGGCGACTCTCACGGGGTGAGCACGACACCGTGAGTCAGGATAAACGCAGCGAGACTGGCAGGTTCAGGCTGGTGCAGTAAGCGCGCGGAAAGGAAATGGAGCTTGATATCATCGCCAGCCTTTTCTTGAACCAGGGCTGCGGTGTGGGCGCGGGAAGCCAAGTCCCACGATTCGAGATCCTCCAGAAAGACCGCGAGGTCGATGTCGCGCGATTCATCGGCGCCTCCTTCCGCCCACGAACCAAACAGGTAGGCCGCCGCGACGGGGGTATAGCGTGACAATAGCACCACCGCGTACTGGGCGCGGTGTTCGATTACCGCATCGATGTCGGCCATCGCACCATCTCCTCCGTATTCTTCCTGACCTGCAGTGTCCCGACCAAGCTCAACGCGACGAGTTCATCGCGTCGCGAGGACTTCGCGGAGGGCGGCGATAAAGCGTTCGTTGTCACGGGGGGTGCCGATGGTGACTCTCAAGGACGTTGGGAGGCCATAACGGGTGAGGGGACAGACGGCTACCCTTCTGTCCGCCAAGGCCCGAACCGCCTGTTCCCCGTCCCGCTCGACATCGACGAGGATGAAGTTCGCTGCTGTTGGTACATAGCGCAATCCAAGCTCCGAGAATGCCTGATAGAGATACTGTTTGCCGGCCTCATTGAGCTGCCTCGAACCTTCGAGGTGTGTCACATCGTCGAGGGCGACCAAGGCGGCTGCGCCGGCCAGGAGATTCACGTTAAACGGCTGCCTCGCCTTGTCGAGGAGCGCAACGCACTCCGGCGAGGCGATTGCATAGCCGATCCGCAACCCCGATAACCCATAGATTTTTGAGAAGCTCCGCAATATGATCACCGGGCGAGCCTCCTTCACGTAACGCACGGTGTCAGGCTGCAACTCCTCCGGCATATATTCCCGATAGGCCTCGTCAAACACGATGATGACGCCGTCAGGGAGCGCTTCGATGAAGGCGGCGATTTCGTGAGGTGGGACGCATGTTCCTGTCGGGTTGTTCGGATTGCCGATGAAGACCACCCTGGTCCGTGCCGTGATCTGCTGAGCCATAGCCGGAAGATCGTGCCGTAACGCGTTCAACGGAACTGACACGCGTTGACTGCCCACAGCCTGGATCGCCCGGCCGTAGAATGCGAAGGCGGGGTCGCCCACAATGGCCTCGGCGCCTGGACCGAGGAAACATCGCGCGCATAGATCGATCAGTTCGCTACTGCCGTTCCCCAGCGCGATATGGGCTGGAGTCACCCCGAACCGCTCGGCAAGCCGCTCCCTCAGATCATGTCCGTGGCAATCGGGATACCGGTGGATGCCCTGAAGCAGACACCGGATCGCTTTGACCGCGAGCGGCGAAGGTCCCAGCGGATTTTCGTTGTGGTCAAGCGCAGCCCACTCTTTAGCCGCCGACCCCCTGCCACCCGCCTCAAACGGCCTGCCATGGCGATATGAGGGTAGTCTCTTCAGATGAGGGGATGCTGCATCATCAAAGCTGAATGACATCAATCGAAACAGGACTTGTGTAGTATCCCATAAGTCCCTTTACACTGATCGTCATTCCGGGCTTGACCCGGAATCCAGTTGTTCGGCACTGGATTCCCGCTTTCGCGGGAATGACGGCTCCCGAATGAGTGTAACGAGGCGCGAAGCACATTACACTAGAAATGTTTGTAGCGGTAGGCGAGCGCTACGGCCTCGACTTTGGCGTGAAGACCGAGTTTGGTGAGAATCTTCTGAGTATGGTTACGGGCGGTAGTCGTGCTGATGTCAAGCGCCTTTGCGATCCCCTTGGCGCTCTCGCCGCGGGCAATGAACCGGAGGACCTCCTGCTCTCTAGGCGTCAACACCTTCAAGGGGGAAGCGCCCTCAGGAGGGCTCATCATGCTACCATCAGGAATAGTCCCTTCACGCCCCAGAAGCGACTGGACCTTACCCAGCAAGACCTCGGTTTCCACCTGCCGGGTCATATCGTGGAAGATGTGCACCATCGTGAAAAGGCTCGGCGCACCGCCTGGAACCACAATCGTACTGACATAGAGCCACATGGGACGCCCTGCCTTGGTGTGGATCATGATCTCACGCCCCTCAACCGGCTCCTCTTTTCTGGCCGAGGTGATCGGGGAGCAGTTCTCTCCGCACAACCGGCACCCCGTTCGGTTTCTAACCGCCCAGACCTCCGAACAGGGCCGTCCCATAACCTCTGCGGCCGTAAATCCCACAAGACGCTCAGCCGCCCCGTTCCACAG
>PQAQ01000095.1 GCA_003105305.1 Candidatus Methylomirabilota bacterium | reverse complement strand
GGGATAACTCCGGCGATGGCGGCGAAAATGGTCGGAGTCGGCTCAGCATATGGTGGCGCATTTGTGGATTCCGAGGGCAAGCCGCTCGACGGCAGCAAGACCTACAAGATTCATCTGCCGCCCAATATCCCGGCAAAGAACTTCTGGTCATTCGTCGTGTATGACAATCAAACCCGCTCGATGCTCCAGACCGACCAGCAGTTCCCCAGCATCGGCAGCCAGAAGAAGGGCATCGTCATCAACCCCGACACGTCGGTCGATGTTTGGTTCGGCCCGACCGCACCTGCGGGTCACGAAGCCAACTGGGTGCAGACCGTTCCCGGCAAAGGCTGGAGCGTCCTCATTCGCATCTACGGCCCCCTCCAACCATGGTTCGACAAGACTTGGAAGCCTGGTGAGATCGAGTTGGTGAAATGACCCGATTGTGAACCACGTGGGCTGCTCGCGAGAGCGGCCCGCGAATTCACGACCGACGCGAAAAACTAAACAGCCAGGGACTGTCGGTCCGACTCTGGTAAACCCGGATGGCGGGACCGACTGGAGATTCCGCTTTCAGGCCAATTTCCGTTATCCCCGCTAAAGATGATGTGAATCGTTCGTCTGTTCCGGATAGAACCATCAGTCCGAATGGGAGTGACTCACTGCATGATCCCAGGAAGTCTTAGGTTTTATCGGGAGCGCACCAACAGCACAGAACCGCAAGAATCAGAGCAGGCTCGATGGTGCGCTCTCGATAAAACGACTTGAAGGTGGCCGCGAAGCGGCGGCCGGGCGGACCCACGACGACGTCAGAGATTAAAGCTGCGGGCTATGTATTTTGAATGTAATGAGTGCTGATCATGGGGTACGACTGTGGGCATTGCCGGCGCGCAAATGAGCACTTGATGAGGTGCGTGGAGCGATTTTTGTACGCGCATTTTGTTTCGGGTGGCTGGAATTGTGGCTTTCCTTCTTCTCTAAAGCAAACGAGTACTGATCGATCTCTCTCCTGACTCGGTTTACGATCCCTGTGCCCAAACATGAACTGCAGGTGGCGGGCGCGGAAGTGGTCTGGGGAGAAAGACGCGTAGAATGACGATCATGGGGCCTCCGCATTGTGGACACTTCCACAGACCGGAGGTGTCTGCCGGTTGAGGTTCCGTTGTGGAAGGATCGGGTGCCGATTCGAGGCAGTGAAAACAACGTGGCAAAAGGGTGCGTCGGTGCCGATTGGCGAGAAATCCGAAGCTGCGGATGCGCACGAAACCTTTCGGAAGCATGTGAAGCAGAAAGCGGCGCAGGAACTCCTCTGTGGGCAGTGCCATATTGCGTTGAACGTTTCCATGGGCACGATCTCTCCAACTGAAGGTAACCTCTCCATTGTCAAAAGAGACCAGTCGATGGTTGGAAATGGCCACTCGATGGATGTAGCGGCCGAGATATTTGAGAACATGTTCCGGGCCGCCGAACGGGCGCTTGCAGTAAACGACCCACTCTTTACGGTAGAGGTCCCGGATGAAGGCGGCAAACACCTTTGGATCTGAAAGATGCTGCAGCTTTCCGTAAAAGCCGATCTTACCTTCGGCGAATGCCTGGTTGAGGGCGTCCTTGACCTTTCCTCGAAAGACCTTTCGCAGCACCCACTTCGGCAGAAAGAACCGAGGATTTGCTGGCACCCAGTGCTGATGGTCGAATGACAATCCGCCGGCGGGAACTACGCAGTGGACGTGGGGATGATGCTCCAATTGTTGAGTCCAGGTATGGAGCACGCTGAAGAAGCCGATTTCAGCGCCGAGGCGTTTGGGATTGTGGGCGACTTCGATCAGCGTTTCGGCGCTGAGGCGCAGCAGCATGGCATAGATGAGCTGCTTATTCTGCAGTGCGAGCTTCGCCAGGGGGCGCGGCACGGTAAAAACAATGTGAGCATAGGGGACAGGAAGAAGTTCTTTCTTCCGCCCATGGATCCACCGCAGTCGGGCGTTGCCCTGGCACTTTGGGCAATGTCTGTCGCGGCACGAGTTGTAGGAGTGGCCGGAATAGCCGCAACGGGTACACTCATCGACATGGTAACCGAGAGCAGAGGTGCGGCAGCTGACGATTGCTCTTAAAACCTTCAGATGCCGCACTGTGATCCACTCGCGGCTGCTTGCGATGAACTTCTTTCCCGCAGCACGGACGATGTCGGCCACCTCGAGTGGCGGCCGTTGCATCTATGTACTCGCCGGCGTCTCCGGGTTCAGTTCCCTGTTTGAGAGAGTCAGCGCGTCCAGCGGACTGACGGCTGCTTTCAGATGCCGCTTCGATACGTGCAGGTAGCGCGCCGTCTGCTCGAGACTGCTGTGCCCCAGCAGCACCTGGATGGTACGCAAATCCGTATCGGCATCGAGCAGGTGAGTGGCGAAGGCATGCCGAAGGACATGAGGGTGAACCTTCCGTTCGAGGCCGGCGCGCTTGGCTGCTTCATGGCACGCAAACCAGACTACCTTGCTGTTGATAGGGAAATCGCCCTTGTGGTCCGTCCTTCCCGGGAATAGCCACTCTTTCGGTTTGTGCCGCCGCCAGTGCTCCCGTAAGGCTTCGAGCAACACCGGGCTGAGCATCACCTCACGATCCTTGAGCCCTTTGCCGTGAATGCGGATGACCATTCGCTCGCTGTCGATGTCATTGACCCGCATGCGTACCAATTCTGCTCGGCGCACTCCGGTAGCGTAGAGCGTCATCAGAATCATCCGATGAAACGGGAGAACCGACGAATCGATCAGGTGTGCCACTTCGTCCTGGCTCACCACCTTTGGCAGGCTCTTGACTCGTTTCGGATACGGAGTGTCAGCCGTATTCCAGGGGCGTCGTAATGTCTTCACGAAGAAGAAGCGCAAAGAAGCCAGATGCTGGTTGACGGTGTTGGGGGACAGCTTTCTATCAGTGAACAGATGAGCCTGGAATATCCGGATGTGCTCCAGGCCCAATTTGTCTGGAGAACAGTTGAAAAACTGAGCGAATTCCTTAACCGCTCGAACGTAGCACTCGCGCGTGGCTTCGGAATAGTTCCGCCGCACAAGCTCTTCGACCATCATTTTTCGTAAGTGAGTCATAGAAATATCCTCCTGTATGACTCACGATACTGTCGTTTCCATCACCTCCAGTCACTTCTGAGCACGCGAAGCGTCCGCCGCGGAGCGGCATACGTTCAAGTCGCGAT
>PQAQ01000094.1 GCA_003105305.1 Candidatus Methylomirabilota bacterium | reverse complement strand
CGCCGATGCCGGAGAGTTGGTTCACGATCTGCTCGACCCGCTCTCTGGGCGACATCGGTGACGGCAGCCTCAGGATCAACGAGATCAGACGGCCGATCGCCTCGGATACGGCGGAGGTGTCGCTCCCGGCCTTCCCCACGCTGGCGAAGACCTCGAACGGCTCGCCCTCGCCGTTCTGATTCACCGTGACAAAGGCCGTCCCCAGCGGCGTCTCTGCGCGATACGTCACACCCTTCATCGTCCGCGGCCTCGGCTTGACCTTCAGTCTACCTTCCACGCCTGCCTCTTCCACGGCAGGAAGTGACGGGAGCGCCTCTTCCTGCGCTGCCCCTTCGGCCTCACTCACCGCCGGCTGCGCGCCCGTTCCGATGTGCAAGACCTGCGTATCCTTGCACCCGTCGCGGAAGACCGTTATCCCGAGGCAGCCCAGTTCATAGGCCATCATATAGGCCTTCGCGATATCATCGGGCGTCGCCGAGTTGGGCAGATTGATCGTCTTGGAGACGCCGTTATCGGTCTGGTGCTGGAATGCCGCCTGCATTCGTACGTGCCAGGCCGGCTCAATCTCGTGGGCCGTACCAAAGACCCGCTGAACATCCTCCGGTACGCCCTCAAGCCCGCGCACGGCCCCCCGTTCGGCGACGCGCCGCATCAACTCTTCGCTGTAGAAGCCGCGCCGCCTCGCGACCTCCTCGAATATCGGGTTCACAAAGGTCAGATGTCGATCCCCGACGATGTGCCTGAAGGCAACCGCAAAGATCGGTTCGATCCCCGAGGAACAGCCGACGATGATGCTGATGGTACCGGTGGGCGCGATCGTCGTGACCGTGGAGTTGCGGATCGGCTTTTCGCCCTTATAAATACTCCGTGACCATCGAGGAAACGGTCCCCGCGCCTCCGCCAACTTTTCAGAAGCGTGATGACCGATCCGCCGGATAAAGCCCATGAGTTCCTCGCCAAGCCTGACCGCCTCGTAGCTATCGTAGGGAATGCCAAGTTCAAGGAGCAGATCTGCCCACCCCATGACGCCCAGACCGATCCGACGGTTCTTTTCGACCTCCTCTGTGATGTCCTGAAGCGGATACGGATTGACGTCGATCACGTCGTCCAGGAAGCGAACTGCGGTCCGTATGACCTGTTCCAGGCCCACCCAGTCGATCCGCTCTGTCGTCCCGGCTTCCGCGGGGATTGCCGGAATATAGAATTTGGCCAGATTGATCGAACCCAGATTGCAGGCATCATTCGGTCCCAGTGGTTGCTCCCCGCAATTATGAGCGTGGAAGCCGTCGGCATCAAAGGCGTGAACGCCCGGAATCTGTGCGTCGTAGACGTCTTCCGTTCCTACATCTGCCACAGAAGTCACTCGAACTGTAAACCGCTCGCGATTTACTATCCGCTTGTAGGCTGAACATACTGTCTTCAATCGGAGAGCCTTGTCGCTATCCGAAAAACCAACGCACTCAGCAAAGCGCAGGAGGTTTTCCCCGGAGATCACAAGCTCGTGCTGTTCGGCTGTGACGTACCCCTTCAGACCTCCTCGCTGGTCTGGAAGCTGACGAACCTGCAATGGACGCCGTCTTTCGTATATCGTCGCAACAATTCCCAGGCGTAACAGCATTCGCTGGACGGCCAGTAACCGTTCGCGGTCGCTCTGCGACAAGCGGATACTGACTCCCTTTTTCTGCGTTCCCTGAACAGATCCATCGGTATCGAACATACCCCGAAGGAATCCTCGATAGAATGCGGAAGAGGTCTGCTCTATCTTCGGCGTAATATCTTTCCGACCGGGCGTCATTCCCAATTCTCCCGCGAGCTTCTTCAGATAGCCCAGCGACAGGCGACGCTCGGTTCGACCGGCGACGGGTATCCATTCTTTAAAGTCTGATCGGTGAGGCAGAGCCAGGGCATATTCCAATGCAGTTCGCATCACGGCCGAGGTTCCTAATTCCCCAACGTCGGATGGTCCGTTCGCGACAGCGACGACTGCTGGACACCACACCGAGAGGATCGCCTTGTCGTTCTTCAGAGTACCGTCCCCAACCAGCAGACCCATGAGGTACCCCTCACCTTCCGTATAAGCCCCCTGCCAGCCGGCTAACTTCCGGTGGTCGTGGAGAAGCACTCGATCGCCAGGGCGGAGTTGCCCCGCTTCGGTCCACTCCGTCATAGACGTGTTGCGGGTCTGCCGAGTTACCCTGCGGACCCGATGGTCTGCTGTGAGACGCAACGAATAGCCCTCAACGGTCCGAAGACACACCAGGGATCGTGTGCCGGTTTTGAAAAAGCCATCCGGCCCGCTCGTATGTCCGGCCCCATCCACGATAGCGTGAAACGGCTTCCCGAGCAGATCCCGGACCTGGCGCGGACCGACACCAGTCATAATCCACGTATCACCCGGTACGCACGGGTTTGTGGCCTCGATCAGCTCATCCTGCGGGATCGGATTAGCCGGGCTCGCGTTGATGCGATCAAGAAACACCATTCCGGGATCGCCGGTCCGCCACGCAGCCCGAACGATCCGCTGGAAGACCTCTCGAGCCTGAAGGTGGCCGGTGACAAGTGTCGTGTGAGGATCGACCAGGGCGTACTCTTCATCCTTTGTCAGAGCGGTCATAAACGCTTCAGTGGCGGCTACCGAAATATTGAAGTTGGTAATCCCACCGTCCAGTTTGCAGTCGATAAACTCCAAAATATCCGGGTGATCGACCCTGAGAATTCCCATGTTGGCGCCGCGTCGGGCGCCGCCCTGCTTCACGGCTTCCGTCGCCGCATTAAAGACTCGCAGAAAGCTGATGGGACCGCTGGCCTTGCCGCCCGTTGATTGAACCAGGGTGTCTTTCGGCCTGAGACGCGAGAAGGCGAATCCGGTCCCGCCACCGGACTGGTGAATGATGGCGGCTCGCTTGACCGCTTCGAAGATCCCCTCCATGGAGTCATCAACGGGCAACACAAAACAGGCTGAATACTGCAGTCCATTGTCCTTGCCGGCGTTCATCATAGTAGGCGAGTTCGGCACAAACTTTCCCTCGACCATTATCTCGTAAAACGACTCGGCTACCTGCCGAGTCTCGGCCTCTGTTTTACCCCACTGCGCCTCAGCCTTCGCAATGGCGACCGCCACGCGCCAGCACATCTCTTCCGGCGTCTCTGAGACACCGGCCGCATCCTTCACCAGGTATCGTTCCCTCAGTACGCGGAGGGCCGACTCGCTCCACTGCCCATTCTTCACCGGCCGCGATCCAAGCGCCTGGACCGTCGCTCTGCCGTCTTCGGTTCCGTGCGCAGCCGATTTACTCGCCTTGCCTGACATGGTTGTCCTCCTCTAACTCGAATAATTGTCGCGATTTGGAGCGCCAATGATCCCGACTATCCGCGCCATCTCTGTCAATGCGTTATCTATGTCTCTACTATTTACGTTCTACTACATCCGGTGTCCGTTAAGGACTCGTACAATACTACATATTGTGTAGCGAGTGATTATTTACTACGACATATAGTACATGTCAAGAATAAAATCGGTGGCTGGTACAAATTGTTCTATCGGCGACGTTGAGGTTGGCTGAGCTCCTGTTATTGCCGGTTAGCGTCCTGTCGAAGTTTGTGCGTTAATCGCTATCGCTTTCTCGACCCGGGCTCAGAACCTTCAGGAAGACCCCTGTGGCGCGCGAGCCATCCCCCGGTGAGGCCCATCACCAACACCACCGTCAGGAGTAGAGCCCACACGTTCTGCTGCAGATACAGCGTGATCAGGTAGAGGAGGTAAAGATCGTTATCACTTTCGCGCCAGGCCTGCATATATTCTCTGGCGGCAGCGGCATTATTACCCTCCGCTTGAAGCGCCCGCGCCAATCCGAACCGAGCGAAGGCATAGTCCGGCTGAACGCGCAACGCCCGCGTAAACTCCTCAATGGCAGCCTCGTTCTCGTTTCGCCCAAGCCGCACCCACCCGATCTTCGCCCGACCGACGGGATCGTCCGGACGGAGGATAGACGCCTTAGTCAGGCTCGTCAGCGCCTCTTCGGCCATTCCCTTCCGGTAGTACACCCACCCCATGTCGTATAGATAGGCCGGATTATCCGGTTCGGCCGCCAACGCAAGACGGTACTCCTCTATCGCTTTGTCGTAGTCGTGCCCTGCTTCCATATAGAGACCGGCCAGGCCGGCGTGTGCGCGCCCGTACGCAGGATCGAGCGTCAGGGCGCGGCGGAAGGCTTCGCGGGCCCTCTCGCTCTGCTTTAATTCCGATGACAGCCATCCGACATTCGTCCACGCATCGACATCTGCGGGCTGGATCTGCACCGCTCGGTGAAACGCGACTATCGCGTCGGTCCAGCGCCCTTGCTTGGCATACAGAACCCCTAGCAGATTCCAGGACACGAAGTCGGTCCCGTCCTGATCGACCTGCGTTTTCAGTTCTGCGAGCACCTGATCGCCGGTCCCTCGTCGCCCATACACCTCCTTCAGTCGCACATAAGCGACGGCGCGCGTAGGGTCGAGGCGCAAGACAGATCGGAGGGCCGTTGTCGCCTCCGCCCATCGTCGCTCCCGCTGCAGGTGTACGCCACGCCGATACGCTGCGTCGGCCTCATCCGACCGAGCGATTTCCGACTGAGCCCCCCAGGCGTGCCCAGCCAGCAACACACTGATCGCAAGGATGCGCGCCGACCATTGCGCTGCTCGCCTCTCGCGCGTACCCCACGTCGTCATCTGTGCAATCCATCCAAAATCATATCTGATCTCCCACGGACCCTTTCGCACAAAAGACTTGCCATCATATGGAGTGGTGTTAGAATCTCGATTGAGAGGAGGTTTCGCATGGAGAACGTGTTAGCCATCGCGACGCAACCCGATAACATCCCGATCATCGGCATGCTGATCCTGACTCTGGTCTGCCTCGGATCGGCGATGAAGCAAGCATTTCGCCATGACCGCTTGATCAAAAAAGGGCAGAAGGATCGCATCTTCGAGGAGATGTACAGATAGACGCGCTTTCGCCGTTCGCCTAATCGTCCGGATGGATCCTTAAAAGGCGACACGCATGTTCATTCTGGTGACCGCTTCGATTCTGCTCGGCTTAGGCCTCATCCTTTTACTCAATCGATCCGCGTCGCCGGTAGCCGTCGAACAAGCCTACTATCAGCCAAGAAGCGCCGAACAGCAGCAGATGGAACGTCTCGGGTCGGAGCAGTTCACACGTCTGTGTCTACGCCTCGTAGAACAGATGGGCCTGTCGATCATAGACTGCCATCGCAACACCCACAGAGAAATCGACATCACTGCCGTCAATACTCAACCGATTACCGGCGGTCACTACATCGTCCGTTGCGTTCTCATCCCGCCTGACCTGCCGATCCACTCCACCGAGATCGTTGCGCTCGGCAGCACAGTACTCGCCGAACGAGCGTTAAAGGGCATCTTTATCACCACCGGCTTCTTTTCTGAGGAAGTTCCAAAACTCACTGAGGGGCCACCCATCGAGTTCATCAACGGCCAGCGTCTTCGACAGATCCTACGCGAATACAGGATCTCTTTGGGCTAAACCGGAATCGATGGACGCCGCCGACGATGAGAATCATAGCAACGCCGAAAAACCCACGCAAGCGCCGATTGCTTTCCACCCTGGCCCCGTCGGATCCCAATCAGTCGCGCGGGCGTCACACCCGGGGAACATGGAGAGCTGCATTGCGCGCCGCCTCGCGCGTTACACAGATAAGATTCTCTTTGGGGCTGATTGTCACGCGCGGTATCCGTGATACACTGAGATGGCCGCGACACACGGGAATCTGCCGTAGCCATAACAAGGAGGGCGCAGATGCTCAAAGAGTTCAAGGAGTTCGCGTTACGCGGGAATGTTCTGGATATGGCGGTCGGAATTATTATCGGCGCGGCATTCGGCAAGATCGTCAGCTCCTTTGTGAGCGATATCCTCATGCCTCCCGTCGGCCTGCTGGTCGGCAAGGTCGATTTTTCCAGCCTCTTTATCGACCTCTCCGGCAATACCCATCCGACGCTCGCCGCGGCCAAGGCAGCAGGCGCGGCCACAATCAATTATGGCCTGTTCCTCAGCATTGTATTGGATTTCCTCATCGTCGCCTTTGTGATCTTCCTGCTTATCAAGCAGGTGAACCGTATGGGACGGCAGCCGGAGGCGCCTCTGGCTGCGCCAACCACACAGGCGTGCCCGCACTGCTTCTCCAATATCCACCTGAAAGCCACACGCTGCGCCTACTGCACATCTGCGATCTAAGGACAGTGTTGAGGAGATCTACACTGTGACTATGGGAATGTTGCCGACAGAACTTGTGACCGATCTCTTGATTCGGTATGGGTTCAAGGTCCTCGGGGCCATTGTCATCCTGGCGGCCGGTTTACTCGTCGCCCGATGGATCGGAAATATCGCCGACTCGTGGATTGCGCATCAGCCTGTTGAGCCGCCAATCAGAATCTTAATCGTCCGCCTTGTCCGGTTGACGGTGGTCCTTCTGACGCTCATCGTGGCGATCGACAACCTCGGCGTCCAGATTACACCGTTTCTCGCCGGCATCGGCGTGGCCGGGGTCGGCATTGGCCTAGCGCTTCAGGGCGTGCTGAGCAACGTGGTCGCAGGTCTGACAATCATCTTCACCAAACCGTATCGTGTCGGCGAATACATCGAGTTGGTCGGGGAACAGGGCGAGGTCAAGATGATCGACATCTTTTCGACAACACTCCTTCACCCGGATTTGTCAAAGGTTGTCATTCCCAACCGCAAGATCGTTGGAGAGATCCTGCACAACTTCGGCACCAAGCGCCAACTGAACCTGAAGGTCGGGGTGGCGTATGGCACCGACCTGGATCACACATTCACTGTCGTACACCAGGTGTTGGAGAACAGCGTATACGTTCTGAAAGAGCCGACTCCGGTCGTCGGCATCGGTCTGCTTGGCGAGTCGGCCATCGTGATCTCGATACGTCCGTGGGTCAAGGTCAACGATTATGACTCGGCTCAGGCCGAGCTCTATCAAGCGATCGTCGCGCGATTCCAGGCCGACCTCATCGCCATCCCGTTTCCGCAACGGGAAGTGCGTCTGGTATCCGAACTATGAGCGCTTCCGTGACGGCGCTCGCAGGACGGTTGATGCGCGCGCCCCGTCTCCGAAAACTGCTCATCTGGTTCGGTGCGGTCGTTGCGGCCTTGATTCTATTTGCGTTTTTTGCTTTGCCTCCGCTCATGAAATCGTATCTGATACGGACGCTTTCAGACACACTTCATCGCGAGGTGGCAATCCAACAGATCGGCATCAATCCGTTTACGCTCTCAGTGACCGTCGGGGGCGTGACTGTCAAGGACCGGGACACATCCGATACGTTCGTATCGTTGGACCGGCTCTTCATCAATCTCGAGAGCCTTTCAATATTTCGCCTGGCGCTGATCGTGAAGGAGGTGCACCTGGACCGGCCCTACATCCGGATCGTTCACCATCAGGACGGCTCCTACAACTTCTCGGATCTGTTAGGTACAGGCAGTTCGAAACAGGGAAGCAATGCGGCCCCGCGTAAGTTTTCATTCAATAATGTCCGGATCGTCGGCGGCAGTCTCGATCTTATCGACCAGCCGAAGCACACGAATCACACGGTGAGAGACCTGAACATCGCCGTCCCGTTTATCTCGAATTACCCCTACTATGTCGAGACATCGGTTGAGCCCAGGATATCCGCAACAATCAACGACAGCCCGTATCTGCTTGAAGGTAAAACTAAACCGTTCGCCTCCACCAGACAGACCGTGTTCGATATCGAGGTCGCCGATCTTGATATTCCGCACTATCTTGCATATATACCGGTGAAAACCAACTTTGCGATCCGCTCAGGCAAAATAACCGTCAAGGCGCAACTGTCATTCGTTCAACAACCCACGCAGGCCTTGACGGTAGACGGTCGCGTCGCCCTACGCCAGCTTTCCCTCACCGACGCACAGGATCGGCCGCTGCTGACACTTCCCACAGTAGACGTCGCGCTGGCGCAGACAGAGCCGCTTGCCGGGCTGTTTCATATCGCATCCGTGACGCTCGAATCGCCCGAACTCTTTGTCAGGCGCGATCCATCCGGGACGATCAACCTGCAAACTCTCTTCCCGGGAAATCCGGAGACGCCCGCCGATACCAAGACTCACGAAACGTCTATCCCTCCCGTCGTGGATATCGATGCGTTTCAACTAAACAAAGGGGTACTTTCCTTTTCGGATACGGCGACGGCGATTACATCCGGCGCTGAGAACAACGCCGAGAAACGCCCTCCAGCTGAGCCGATCAACCTGGTTGCGCAGGACATCAGCGTAACGGCCGATACCCTCACCACCAGAAACGACCGCCAGGGGAACATTGCCCTTTCTTTACGTCTGAATAAGCGGGGAACAGCCTCAATCAACGGCCCGGTCAGCCTTACCCCGTTGTCCGCACAATTAGCCGTGAGCCTTAAAGCGATAGATATTCGTCCGCTTCAACCCTATTTCACCGATTGGGTCAAGATCAATGTTACGAAAGGCGCCGTATCTACCAACGGTAATCTCTCGTTAAGCCGGCAGGCAGGATCCGGTTTGCAAGCCGCCTACAAAGGAAAGTTGTCCGTCGCACAGTTCGGATCGGTTGACAAGGCTCATGCGCAGGATTTTCTCGCCTGGCAATCGCTCGCATTTGACGATCTCGCAGTGGGATATAATCCGACCTACGTCCATATCGGCAAGGTCGCGCTGGCCGACTTTTATGCCCGTCTGATCGTCCACCCCGATGGTTCCGTCAATCTTGCACAGATCATGGAAAAGGAAACCGCTCCGGAAACCGCGGCTTCGCCCGCGGCGTCACCGCCCGTCCCGCAGCCGGCCCCTACGGAGACTTCTGCCAAAGCCGGCGCCGATGTGCAGATCCGAACAGTCACCCTTCAGGGCGGACGGATCAACTTTACGGACGCCTCACTGAGACCAGTCTTCAACATGGATCTGGCTGAGATCGGTGGAAGGGTATCCGGACTGTCGTCCCGCGAGGCTACCCTCGCGGATGCGGACCTGCGGGGTAAGGTCAACCAGTTTGCGCCCCTCGAGATTACGGGGAAGATCAACCCGCTGCGCGACGACCTCTTTGTCGACCTGAAGGCTCGATTCAGCGACATGGATCTGAGCGCCATGACCCCCTACTCCGGCAAATATATCGGCTACACGATCGAGAAAGGCAAACTCTCCTTCGATCTGAATTATCAGATTACCAAGCGGAAGTTAGATTCCAAGAACAACCTGTTTCTGGATCAGTTCACGCTGGGGGAGAAGGTGGAGAGTCCTTCAGCCACCAACCTTCCGGTTCGATTGGCCATCGCCCTTCTCAAAGACAGAAAAGGCGAGATCCACCTGGACCTCCCGGTAACCGGCAGCCTTGATGATCCTCAATTCAGCGTCTGGAAGGTGGTGCTTCAGATCCTCGGCAATCTGATCGCAAAAGCTGCAACCGCGCCATTTGCCCTGCTCGGATCGCTGATCGGGGGTGGGGAGGAACTGGGATACCTCGAATATGAGCCTGGGAGCGCTGTGGTGACTGATGCGAATGCCACAAAGATCGAGAAGCTCGCCAAGGCGCTCTACGATCGACCTTCGCTGAAGCTTGAAATCGAAGGCCATGTTGATATGGAAAAGGATCCCGAAGGGTTGCGGCAGCGTGAGTTTATGCGAAAATTGAAGGTCCAGACATTCAACCGGCGTCTCAAGCAAGGGCAGCCGTCGATCCCGGTCGACGAACTGAACATCGAACCCGCCGAGTACGAGCAGTATCTGAAGCTGGCCTACAAGGCGGAGACCTTCCCCAAACCCCGCAATATCCTGGGATTTGCGAAGGATCTGCCGGCGCCGGAAATGGAAAAGCTGATGCTGACCCACATTCAGATTACGGACGACGCTCTACGGCTGCTTATTTCACAACGCGCGTTGGCCGTCAAGGATGCCATCCTGCGATCGAATAAGGTCGAACCGGAACGGCTGTTTATCATCGAGCCCAAGTCGCTCGCGCCAGAAAAACGCGACACGCTGAAGGCAAGCCGCGTTGATTTCAGGATCCGCTGACCTCATCGATATTGACACCGTCTAGCGCGAATGTTGGAAACGCTTTGAGTGCCTCTTGAGCCGTCGGGCTGTCACCGCGCGGCGAATCGAATCGAGACGTACGGCCCATGTTCCTGAACTGGCTCCCGGAAAATATTTCAAGCTTCGGCGGGGAGATCGACTCGATCTTCTACCTGATCTATTACATCACACTGGCCTGGTTTATCCTGACGGTCGGCGCGCTCCTGGGCTTCGCGCTGCTCTTCCGTCGCCGTGACGGGCACCGCGCGACCCACATTACCGGCGACCGCCTCTCACAGGCCGCATGGCTGCTGATTCCGACTGCGCTCGTCCTCGCGCTTGACCTGTGGATCGACTTTCGAGGGGGCGACGCCTGGGCCAAGATCAAACTGCACGTGCCGGTAGGCGAGCTGCAGGTGCGCGTAACCGGAAAGCAATTCAACTGGGAGATCCTCTATCCTGGACCGGACGGCCGATTCGGGACGCCGGACGACCTGCAGATCGACAACGACCTGCACGTCGCCGTCAACCGGGTCGTCGATGTCACCCTCACGTCAAAAGACGTCATCCACAGCCTATACCTGCCGAATATGCGCCTGCAGCAGAACGTGGTGCCCGGACGTGAGTTTCACGCCTGGTTCCAGGCGACCAAGCCCGGGGTCTTCGAGATCCCCTGCGCCGAACTATGCGGCTTCGGCCATTCCGGAATGGTTGGGCATCTGATCGTCCACACGGCGGAGGAGTACGACCGGTGGGTGAAGGAGCAGTGGCCGTCCGCGCCGCGTTCTCTCGAGGCACACACCCGGCCATGACGAATACTCCAGAGGTCGGCCCCATTCCCGCCACGACACCCCACACCGCGCATGCAGCGCATGGGTTTTGGCGAACCCGTATCTTCTCGACCGACCACAAAATGATCGCCAGACAGTATCTCAGTCTGGGCCTCTTTATGGCGCTCATCGGTGGCTACCTTGTCTATGTGATGCGCTGGCAACTGGCCTTTCCCGACACGTCAATTCCCGGATTCGGTTTTGTGGGACCGGAGACCTACAACGCCCTCACCACGAACCACGGCACGATTATGGTCTTCTTTGTGGCGATGCCGATCCTGCTCGG
>PQAQ01000093.1 GCA_003105305.1 Candidatus Methylomirabilota bacterium | reverse complement strand
GTGACGAACTGGTCGCCGCGCCCCGACCCCTTCAGATGCGGCACCCCCATGGCGCGGAGACGAAAGGTCTGCCCGCTGCTTGTCTCCGGGGGGATTCGCATTGAGGCCTTCCCGTCGACAGTCGGGACCTCGATCTTCGCCCCCAGTGCGGCCTCATTCACAGAGATCGGCACCTCGCAGTAGATATTATCCCCCTTCCGTTCGAAAAACGGATGGGGGCGGACGCGAGTCACGATGTATAAGTCCCCGGACGGTCCCCCCAGCCGTCCCGCATGACCTTTGCCCTGGACCCGGACGTTCGATCCATTTTCTACGCCAGGGGGGATCTTTACGGCGATTCTCTCGGCCTTGAGCACCGTCCCTGCGCCACCGCAGGGGCTGCACAGGGATGAGGGAAGCTTTCCGGTTCCACGACATCTGGCGCACGCCTGAGATCCGCCAAAGAGCCCGGATGTCCCGCGCACTCGCCCGCTGCCCCCACAAGCGGAGCAGGGTTGAAGCCGGCCACCCGTCCCGACCCCTGTGCCTGAACAGGAGGGGCACGGCGCGCGTCGCTGGAGGCTAATCTCGGTGGAAAGGCCCCGGATCGCATCCTCGAACCTCAGGTCGACGGCGTAATGGAGATCTTCGCCCTTTGACGGCCCAGCCGGAGCCGCCGGCTCATGTCGGCCAAGAAGGTCAGAAAACAGATCTTCTATCCCGCCTGGGCGCCCGACATCAAACCGGCTGAAGTCGAATCCGCTCGGCCCGCCTCCGGGCCGCCCGGCTGGTTCAGCCCCGGCGCCAAAGACTTGGTGTCCGAATTGGTCATACTGCCCCCGCTTGGCCGGATCACCCAAAACCTCATACGCCTCAGTGATCTCCTTGAACTTCGCCTCGGCCGCCTTGTTGTTGGGGTTGACGTCGGGGTGATACTTTCTGGCCAGGCGCCGATATGCCTGTTTGATCTCCTTGTCTGTGACGCCTTTGCGGACGCCGAGGACTTCATAGTAGTCGCGCTTGTTCATGTAAGGCCCTAAGGCTGAAGGCTAAAGACTGAAGGCTGAGGGCTGCCGGTTGAAAGGTGATTCGGACCTCGCGAGATTACATCAAGCCCTCAGCCTTCAGTCTAAGCAGCGTGTCGTTACTTCACGTCAATCTTGACTTGCTTGGGCTTCGCCTCTTCCGCTTTCGGCATGGTGACCTCCAGCACGCCATCCTTAAATACTGCCTTGATCTTATCCTGCTGGACATCGGTTGGCAGAGTGAAGGCGCGCTGAAACGCCCCGTATGAGCGCTCGATCCGAAGGTAATTTTCCTCCTTGACCTCGCGCTCGAACTTTCGCTCGCCTTTCAGCATCAGGGTATTATCCTGCACCTGGATGTCGATATGATCGCGGCTCACCCCGGGCAGCTCCGCCTTCATGACGATACTGTCAACCGTCTCGAAGATATCCACTGCGGGCGACCACATGGAGGCAGTCAACCCCTCCTCGTCATCTATCCGGGGCCTGGACAACGCCTGATCGAACAGGCGATTCATCCGCTCCTGAAGCGTCATAACATCACGGAAGGGATCCCATCGAACGATCGCCATCTGCGTCACCTCCTTTCCTCCTGTCATTTCTTGTCGCTTTTCCCGCCGAGGTCCTCAAACTCGGCATCGACGACCCCGCCTTCCGGCGCTCCCTGCGACGGCTCGCCGTGGGCTTGTTCGCCGGGCGTCTCCTGCTGCTTGCTCTGGGCCTGCTGATAGAGCAGCTCTGCGAGCCGGTGGGAGGCCTTGGTGAGCTGATCGAGCGCTTCGCGTTGCTTGCCCATCTCTTCGCCCTTCAAGGCCTCCTTGGCCGCATTAATAGCGGTCTCCAGGTCGCCCAGTTCGGCGATTGGGAGCTTTTCGCGATTCTCGGTCAGCATCTTCTCGGTTTGATAACACAGGCTATCGAGCTGGTTCCGGACCTCGATCTCCTCGCGTCGCTTCTTATCCTCCTCCGCGCATTTCTCGGAATCCTTGACCATTCGATCGATGTCGTCTTTGGTCAATCCGGAGCTCGCCGTAATTGTAATCTTCTGCTCCTTACTGGTGGCCAGGTCCTTCGCGGAGACATTCAGGATCCCGTTGGCATCAATGTCGAACGCCACCTCGATTTGCGGAATGCCGCGCGGCGCCGGCGGGATCCCCACCAGATGGAAACGGCCCAGTGTCCGGCTGTCTCTAGCCAATTGCCGCTCCCCCTGAAGGACATGGATCTCGACGCTGGTCTGACTATCGGCCGCCGTCGTAAACAGTTCACTCTTACGGGTCGGGATCGTGGTGTTCCGTTCGATCAGTCGAGTCATCACCCCACCCAAGGTTTCGATCCCCAGCGAGAGCGGTGTCACGTCCAGGAGGACAACGTCTTTGACGTCGCCCACCAAGACGCCGGCCTGGATGGCGGCGCCGACCGCGACCACCTCATCGGGATTGACCCCCTTATGCGGCTCCTTTCCGAAGAGCTCCCGCACCAGCGCCTGCACCTTCGGCATCCTGGTCTGGCCGCCGACCAGCACCACCTCATCGATATCGCGAGGATCGAGGCCGGCGTCCTTGAGCGCCTGACGGCATGGCCCGACGGACCGCTGAACCAGATCCTCGACCAATTGCTCGAGCTTCGCCCGTGTGAGTTTGATGCCGAGGTGCTTTGGGCCGGAGGCGTCGGCCGTAATGAACGGCAGGTTGATCTCGGTCTCCAGCACCGTGCTCAGCTCGCACTTGGCTTTTTCCGCCGCTTCCTTCAGACGCTGAAGCGCCATCCGGTCCTTCCGCAGATCGATCCCCTGGTCCTTCTTGAACTCTTCTACCAGGTACGAGATGATTCGCTCATCGAAGTCATCGCCGCCAAGGTGGGTATCGCCGTTGGTGGATTTGACCTCAAAGACCCCTTCACCCAGTTCCAGGATCGAAATGTCGAAGGTTCCTCCTCCCAGATCGTAGACGGCGATCTTCTCGTCCTTCTTCTTATCCAAACCGTAGGCCAGCGACGCCGCCGTCGGCTCGTTCACGATCCGAAGCACCTCAAGGCCGGCGATCTTGCCGGCATCCTTGGTGGCCTGGCGCTGCGAATCATTGAAATAGGCGGGGACAGTGATCACGGCCTGCGTGATCTTTTCTCCGAGAAAGGCCTCAGCATCCGTCTTCATTTTCTGAAGGATCATGGCGGAGATCTGCGGCGGCGAATAGCCCTTGCTTCTTGCCTCGACTGATGCGTCGCCATTGCCGGCCCGAACGACTTTGTACGGCACCAGCTTGATCTCTTGGCTGACCTCCTCATAACGACGACCCATGAAGCGCTTGATCGAGAAGATCGTATTTTCAGGATTGGTCGTAGCTTGTCGCTTGGCAACCTGACCGACCAGTCGCTCTCCTTCCTTCGAGAAGGCCACGACCGACGGAGTCGTTCGTCCGCCCTCGGCGTTAGGGACGACGACGGGATCTCCAGCTTCCATAACGGCCATTACTGAATTGGTTGTTCCGAGGTCGATACCGAGTACCTTTGGCACCTCCTGCCCTCCTTATAAGAAATTGTGACTGTCAGTTGAGCCATGCATAGATTTACTCTTCGGCGTTCTCATACCAGAAGATAATTCATCAGTGTATAACTGTCAAGGTTATTTAACATAATTATTTTAGATTTGCGCTCACCTTCATTAGTAACGTCAGTTTGAAAACTCCTTGACTCACCTTCGTGTATGGGGTAGCGTTCCGACAATTCATCGAATTTTCAGTCGAACAGACGATTCATTATCTTTGGTGCGGGGGAGCGGGTATGGAATCGACCATGACTCATGTCGTTGTGCTCATTACGACCAGTTCCAAGCATGAGGCCGAGGAGATCGGGAAGGCGCTGCTCGAATCCAGGCTTGCGGCCTGCGTGAATATCGTGGAGCCCGTACGGTCGCTTTTCCGATGGCAGGGAGCGATCGAGCGTCAGGAGGAGGCGCTTATGCTGGTAAAGAGCAGAAGCGATCTCCTGCCGTCTATGATTCGGATTGTGAAGGAGATGCACTCGTACACGGTACCGGAGGTGATCGCGCTTCCTATCCTCGCAGGATCGTCCGATTATATCGGTTGGGTGGATGAATCGTTACGGCCAACGTTGTGAGACTCGCTGACGCCATCCTCCCTTTTAGTCCGTATCGGGAATCTTGCACTCGAAAAGCTTGACAGGCCCGGCAAAGCAGGATATAAGAGTCGGCAACTGTCCGCTCGGCGGCGGGGGCGCTTTAGGAAGAACGGATGCCACAGCTTCTTCGTTGCCGCCAGAGCTTCGGCCCGAACACCCTGACAGGAGGTCAAGATGGATCATCGATTTCCCCGACAACTCCTAGGGGTCGCAATCGCCGTGTCGTTGAGCGGATCGCTTTTTGCCGCCATGCCGGCCCAGTCGTCCGGTCATGAGGACCACAACCAGAGCCTTATTACCCTTCCACAACTACTGATTCCTTCCGATAACCAACTGACAGCCGCTGTCGTCTTACCCTCTGTTGACCGCCACATCCAGCCCCAGCAAGATAGCCTGGACGGTGTGCGTCGCAAGTCGAACGAATACGAAGACGCCATACGCGAGGGGCTGACCCATTCGTCCACAGGGATGCAGGCATTGACGGCTGGAGATCGGGGTAGGGCTCAACGGGAACTGGAGACCTCAATACGCATTCTGTCGCAGCTTCCGGAAGCGGCAACCCTGAATGATCTTCGCCTTCAACTGAGCGAGCAGACCGCGCTCCTCAAGGCGGCACTTGCGGGCAGCCGTCCAGCCGAAGTTGTCGACGGCCAAATTGATGAGCAGAAAGAAGAGAACGGAGCCGATACCGAAGCAGCTCCAGGCTTGGTCGTTTCCGGGGAAGAGCTGAACCTGGCGCCTTCGGGGAGTGAGATCACCTCACTTTCTGACCTGGATCTCAGCGACTTTGACGTACCGATCGAACTGAACGAGCACGTCAAGGCACATATCCTTTACTATCAAACCCAGAAAAGAAGAGTAATGAGCCGGGCATTGGAGCGGTCGGGCCGCTACCTGCCGATGATGCGCCAGATCTTCCGGGATCAGGGTCTTCCGCAGGATCTTGTCAACCTCGCCTACGTCGAAAGCGCCTTCAACTATCGCGCCTATTCCAAGGCGAAGGCTTCCGGGCTCTGGCAGTTCATCAAAGCAACCGGAAACCGGTATGGAATGCGGGTCAGTCACTGGCTTGACGAGCGGCGAGATCCGGAAAAGGCGACCAGGGGGGCAGCCGCTTACCTCAAAGAGTTGTACGAGATGTTTCATTCCTGGCCCTTAGCGCTGGCCGCCTATAATGCAGGTGAGCAGCGGGTTCAACGGGCTATCGACACGCAGGGCACGACCGATTTCTGGTCGTTGCGGCTGCCGAAAGAGACTCAGCTTTTTGTCCCGGCCTTCATGGCGGTCACGATCATTGCGAAGGATCCCGCTCGGTACGGATTCACCGCGCCGGTTGAGATGCCCTGGGAGGTGGAGCGGGCGACCGTGCCTGGAGCCATCGAATTGCGTTCCGTTGCTCGCGTAGTGGGCGTATCGCCCGAGCTGCTCCGCGATCTGAATCCGGCTCTTACGCGCGGGATCACCCCCGCGCATGCGTCCGACTACGAGATCGTGCTGCCGCCTAGTACGAAGGAGATCCTTTTAGCCAATCTTGATCAGCTTCCTCGACACTCGTATCGCGAACCGGCCGGCGCCGCTGGAAAACGGCCTCAGGCCGCAAGAGGGAAGACGAAAAATAAGCGGATGGTGGCCTCTGCGCGAGGCGCCGGTTCTACCGGTCGCACGGTGGCGGGCAAAAAGGTGGCGGCCTCTTCCCGTGCCGGCGGCTATGTCGTGAAACGGGGCGACACGCTCTGGAAGATTGCCAGGGCCTACGGCGTGAGACCTGAAGAGTTGCGGCAGTGGAACGATTTGAAACCTCAGACAAAGCTTAAGCCCGGACGTACATTGCAGGTCGTCGCTCAGGCTGCAAAGAATGATCGTGAAATCAGCCGGGAGGCTCCAGCTTCAGCCGTCACGCCCGTTCGGTACCGGGTGAGAAGGGGCGATACTTTGTGGGAGATTGCCAGGGTCCATGATGTGACACCGGATGAACTTCGCCGCTGGAACGACTTGGGACGTCAGACTACGCTGTCGGTGGGCCAGGAGCTAAAGATTCGAGTCGACCAAAGCTGACGAGATTCCTTTACTGCTTCCCCATCCTTTGTTCGAGACTTGTGATGGCATGCCGTTCAGGGTTTATTTGTGGCGTTCGGCGGAGCTGATCGGCGGGTTCGGTTCATTGTCGGCGTTGCGTTTATTGCAGTAAGTTTGCTGGTCTATCCAGCCTACCTCGTGATTGCATTCCTTCCATTCTCCGGCACAATAAAGCTGCGAATTGCTCTTCTCGCGTCGCTTCTCAGTTGGGGCCTGTTTGGCGCCGGCCTGTGTCTGAGCGGACGAGAGGGGTATGAGTGGCTCAAACGCCGCTTGCGAGGTTAAGCCGCGTCAGTCAGATCGATCGCCCCTTAGTCGTCACGCATAGCACGTCTTACGCCTCTTTTTTCCTTCGTTTATCCTAAACTAGCCGAACCCGCTATTCTCACTGCGCTCCATACTCTTGGAGATCAATCAACCTATCCCTTTTTACCCAAAGCAGTATACGCCAAAACGCGTATTGACGAATATGATGATTACTGCGAGCCTTCCGTAGATATAAGCCTGAGATAGCTATGACTCAATAGTATCGTACGATATTCGACGGTACCTTTCATCTCATTCTACAGCGAGTCGCGATCAATCTCGGCACGGTACTTCAGATTGCGCTTGTCGACTGTCAGATAAGCGTCGTGACCTCATCATGCATAACTGGACGCTTGCATGATTCAACTGTGAAGGAGGTGATGCTTATAGGCAACTTCGGCGTCAGACCATGAGTTCGCTGGGGTGCGCCCTCCAGGCGCTGCGGCTCGTACGATCGTACGGTTTGATCGCCCCGTTATGGGACGAGCCGGATTTACGCGAGATGGTCTCTGATCTTTCACTCATTCTGGTGACTGGGCTGTTCTCTGTGACGGTTTCCCGCTGCCACCCACCAATGACGGAGGCAAATACGGATGAATGAGATGAGTATCGCAAATGACATGCTGGTACGAGGTAAGAGGATCGGACTGGCGCTGCTCGTTGTGTTGTCGACAGCGCTCGCCACCGCCCTTCCGGCGTCGGCGGCCAAGAGCCCGCAGATTCCAATGGATCCCGAGACGATTCCGCAGTTTGCCCAGCC
>PQAQ01000092.1 GCA_003105305.1 Candidatus Methylomirabilota bacterium | reverse complement strand
GGGTCGCTGGATCACATCGCCGGTATCTGCAACGAGCGTCGCAATATTCTCGGATTAATGCCCCATCCGGAGCGCGCCGCCGAACCGATCCTGGGCTCGGAGGACGGTCGCCTGATGTTTGCGTCGATCCTTGACGCCTTTGTCCGAGCCTGAGGCCTGTGCCATGACCGCATCGGTGATCTCCCCGGACCTGATTGCGTCACACGGCTTGACGACCGAGGAGTACGACAGAATTGTAGCAATGATCGGTCGCGAACCGAACCCAGTAGAGCTCGGGATGTTCGGCGCGATGTGGTCGGAGCACTGCAGCTATAAGAGCTCGCGGGTTCATCTGGCGACGCTGCCGACGGAGGGTCCGCGCATCTTGCAGGGACCAGGGGAGAACGCGGGTGTCCTTGACATTGGGGACGGTCTGGCGCTGGTCTTCAAGATGGAAAGCCACAACCATCCGTCCTTTATCGAGCCGTACCAGGGGGCGGCCACCGGCGTCGGGGGGATCATTCGGGACATCTTCACGATGGGTGCGCGGCCGATTGCGTTGTGCGATTCGCTCCGCTTCGGACCGCTGACTGATCCCAAGAACCGCTACCTGTTCGGCCGCGTGGTGGCCGGGATCGCAGGGTATGGCAATGCGGTGGGCGTCCCGACTGTAGGCGGAGAGGCATATTTCGCCGAGCCGTACAGCGGCAACCCGCTGGTCAATGTCCTGTGCGTCGGGATCGCGCGGAAAGATCGACTATTCTTTTCCGGGGCCGGCGGAGTCGGCAATCCGGTGATCTATGTCGGCGCTAAGACCGGACGCGACGGGATCCATGGCGCCACGATGGCCTCCGGCGTCTTCGATGAGGGGGCCGAGTCGAGGAGGCCGACCGTCCAGGTCGGTGATCCGTTCCGTGAAAAACTGCTGATCGAGGCCTGTCTTGAACTGATGGAGGGGGACGACCTGGTTGCGGTTCAGGATATGGGGGCGGCGGGATTGACCTGCGCAACCGCTGAGATGGCAAGCCGCGGCGGCACCGGGATCGAGATTGAGCTCGCCCACGTTCCTCGGCGAGAACCGGGAATGACGGCCTATGAACTGATGCTCTCAGAGTCGCAGGAACGGATGCTTGTCGTGGCGAAGGTGGGAAGCGAGGAGCGGGTTCGCACGGTCTTTGAGAAGTGGGATTTGGATGCGGCCGTCATAGGGCGAGTGACCGGGGGGAAGTTGGTGCGGGTTTTGGATCATGGCAGGCTGGTGGCAGAGATCCCGGCCGATGCCCTGGCATCCGAGGCGCCTGCGTATCGCCGACCGTGCAGCCGTCCCGTTGAGACCGATGCGCGGCAGCGGCTTGATCTGAACCAGATTCCCTTACCGAACGACTATGCGGCTGTTCTGTTGGAGCTGTTGCGATCGCCAAACCTGTGCTGTAAGGAGCGGATCTGGGAGCGCTATGACCATATGCTGTTCCTGGGGACGATCGTCGGGCCGGGATCGGATGCCGTCGTTCTACGACTGGCTGGAGGCACGCGCGCCATTGCGCTTTCTGTTGACGGCAACGGCCGCTACTGTACCGTCGATCCCTATCGGGGGGCCATGATCGCCGTCGCCGAGGCAGCCAGAAATGTCGTCTGCGCCGGCGGCGAACCGCTTGCCATCACCAACTGCCTGAACTTCGGCAATCCGGAGCGCCCGGAGATCATGTGGCAGTTCGTTGAGGCGGTCAAAGGGATCGGCGACGCCTGTCGGGCCCTACAGACCCCCGTCACCGGCGGCAATGTCAGCTTGTATAATGAGACATCCGGACAGGCGATCTTTCCGACACCCGTGATCGGAATGGTCGGCCTCCTGGACGATGTGAGCGACGCAACAGACCAGTGGTTCAGAACTGAAGGAGACCTGGTGGCGCTCCTTGGGGAGACGCGAGAAGAGCTGGGGGCGAGCGAGTATCTGGCGGCCCGGTTCGGCTTGGTCCAGGGTGCGCCGCCGTCGTTGGACATGGCCCGGGAGCAGGCTGTGCAGCGCGCCTGCCGCGAGGCGATTCGAGCGGGGATCATCAGTTCAGCCCACGACTGCTCGGACGGCGGGCTGGCTGTGGCACTGGCGGAGTCGTGTCTGGGAGCGACGCCGATCGGTGTCGATGTTCAGCTGGTGGACGCGATGCGCCCCGATGCGTTGCTCTTCGGGGAATCGCAATCCCGGATTGTCGTATCCCTCAAGCCGGCCGACTGGCTGAGGCTGGAGAAGATCGCTGCGGCGCACCAGATCCCCGTAGCGCGTCTTGGAACGGTTGGAGGAACAAGATTGAAGTTTCGCGCCCCCGGATGCGAGGTCGATCTTGGTCTGGCAGAGGTCGAAACGGCGTGGCGAAGCGGGTCGGCTCCGGCCCTGGGCGCGTAAGGCAGGAGAGACAGGCAATGAAATCGGTGCAGATCGGTATCTTAGGATTCGGGACGGTGGGTTCCGGGGTGGTGAAGCTGATTCAGGAAAACGGGTCTCTCCTGGAGCAGCGGCTCGGCGGGCAGGTCGTCATTCGTCGAATCGCCGATACCGATATCCGGCGGCGACGAAACGTCGACGTGGACCCGACCATTCTGACCACCGATGCGATGGCCGTGCTGGAGGATCCCGAGATCGATATCATCGTCGAGCTGATCGGCGGCTACGATGTCGCGCTCCGGCTTTGCCGGGAGGCGCTCAACCGGAACAAGCATCTGGTGACAGCCAATAAGGCGCTGCTGGCCGTTCACGGACGTGAGCTGTATCGAACCGCGGCGGCGCGCCGAGTATCGATCGGTTTCGAGGCCAGCGTCGGCGGCGGCATTCCGCTGATCCGGGCCATGAAGGAGGGGCTGGTCGCCGATCGAGTCCGTTCAATTGTCGGCATCGTGAACGGCACCTGCAATTATATCCTGACGACGATGACGGACAGCAGGCGACCGTTTGCCGAGGTGCTGGCCGAGGCCCAAGCCCATGGTTATGCCGAGGCCGATCCTTCTTTGGATGTCGACGGGATCGACTCCGCCCACAAGCTGCAGATTTTGGCGACGCTGGCGTTTGGGGCCTATGTACCCTTCGACCGAATTCACGTTGAGGGGATCCGGCGGATCGAGGCCTCCGACATCGAATATGCGTGCGAGTTGGGATATCGGATCAAGTTGCTCGCGATCGCCAAGCAATTGAACGGTGAGCTGGAGGCGAGAGTGCATCCGGCGCTCATCCCGGAGGATGACCTGTTGGCGTCGGTCAGCGGCGTCCACAACGCCGTGTACATGGTCGGCGACGCAGTGGGCTCGTTGATGTTCTACGGGCGCGGGGCGGGTCAGATGCCGACCGCCTCGGCCGTCGTCAGCGACATTGCCGAGATCGCCAGAGATCTGCTGCACGATCCGGGCGCAAGAGGCGTATCGCCTCCGCAGATCTCAGAGGCGGAGGCCGACGTAAAGGAGATGACGGCCGTCCGCTCCTGTTACTATCTCAGGATCATGACGATCGACAAGCCCGGGGTCCTCTCGAGGGTGACCGGGATCCTCGGCAACAATAATATCAGTATCGTGTCCGTCATCCAGAAGGGACGCCATGAGCAGAGCGCCGTTCCCATTGTGATGCTGACTCATGAGGCGGTTGAGGGTGATATGCAGCGGTCGCTTCGCGCCATCGACCAACTCGATGTCGTGAGCGACAAGACCGTCTGCCTGAGGGTTGAGGGAGTCACCGATTGAGTGTGCTATGAAAACGATAAGCCGGACGGGGATCATCGAACAATACCGATCRTTTCTCCCGGTGACCGACCGGACGCCTGTCGTCACGCTGGGCGAGGGGAATACGCCGCTGGTGCGCGCCGAACGGCTCCCGGCCGTACTGGGTATTGATGCGGAGATCTATCTTAAGTGCGAGGGACTGAACCCGACCGGCTCCTTCAAAGACCGGGGGATGACCCTAGCCATTACCAAGGCGGTGGAGGAGGGGGCGCGGGCCGTCATCTGCGCCTCAACCGGAAATACCTCGGCGTCGGCCGCCGCGTACGCAACGCGGGCGGGACTGCGTGCCTTTGTGCTGATCCCGGAGGGAAAGATTGCGCTGGGAAAATTAGCGCAGGCGATGATCCATGGCGCGCAGGTGCTGCAGATTGAGGGTAATTTCGATCAGGCTCTGCAGATCGTGAGACGGGTCGCTGCCGATCTGCCGATTGTGCTGGTCAATTCAGTAAATCCATATCGGATCGAGGGTCAGAAAAGCGCTGCCTTTGAGATCTGCGAGCGGTTCGGTCGGAGTCCGGACTATCACTTTATTCCGGTCGGAAACGGGGGCAATATTACCGCGTACTGGAAGGGGTACCAGGAATATCTGAAGGCGGGGCAGATTACCTCACTGCCAAAGATGATGGGATGGCAGGCGGAGGGTGCGGCGCCGATCGTCCTGGGGAGGATAGTTGAGCAGCCGGAGACCGTTGCGACGGCTATCCGGATTGGCAATCCAGCAACTTGGCAAGGGGCGGTGGCGGCCGCGACCGAGTCCGGCGGACAGATTGATATGGTTTCCGACAGTGAGATCATTGAGGCTTATCGTCTTCTGGCCGCCACCGAAGGGGTCTTCTGTGAGTTGGCCTCAGCTTCGTCGATAGCCGGCCTCATCAAGTATTGTCGGTCGAATCGCCTGCCGAAGGGTACGGTTGTGGTGTGTGTCCTGACCGGGCACGGCCTAAAAGAACCCGATGCGGCCATCCGTCTGGCACAGCAGCCTGTCACGGTGAAAGCCGATCCCGAGGCCGTGTTGAAGCTTCTCTCGATCTAACCGGTCCAGCGATTTTCGTTTGACAGCCGGGATCGCCGACGCTATAGTTTCGTCTTGGATGCGGGAATAGCTCAGCGGTAGAGCATCGCCTTGCCAAGGCGAGGGTCGCGGGTTCAAATCCCGTTTCCCGCTCCAACCTTACGACTCAGGAACCGTTGTCGGACGGATGTATGATGTAATCGGCATGTTGCTGAAGGCCGCACCCACCCAGTGTCTCCTGCCGACTCAATTGCTGGATCGCATCATCGTTGCCTTCCTCATGGCGGCGTAGCCAAGTGGCTAAGGCAGAGGTCTGCAAAACCTTTATTCGGCGGTTCGAATCCGCCCGCCGCCTCCAGACCCCATTCGGTGTGCGTACGTATTTCGCGTGCCGTCCCGCAACGTGGTGAACACGACATCGGTCGATCGGCTCATCCAATGCCCAGGTTGAACATGGACGACGCGTCATTCCCCCGTCTGCACCGCATGCGATGCTCAGGCCGTTACGCGAAGAGATGACGCTGCGTGCCGTTATTTATGGAGGAACCCTATGCAAGAAGCGAAGCCGCCAATTGATGAAGAGAAGCATACATCTTGGGTGAAAAAGGTCATGGCGATTATCGCCATTGGGGAGGCTGTTGTGATATTTGTCGGCATTCAGTTTATCCCCTGGGGCCGGGCGGACATCAACCTGCCGGTGAAGGCTGAGCCGAAATGGGACAGCCCCACAACGAGAGAAACGTTTTTCCGTGCCTGCGGCAACTGCCACAGCAACCAAACCGTCTTGCCATGGTACGACGTTATCGCACCGATCACATGGATCATCAAACGCGACATCGATAAAGGTCGCGAGGCCCTCAATGTGTCGGAATGGGGACTCGGAGACAATGAGGCCGGCGAGGCGGCGGATACTGTCCGAGACGGTTCCATGCCGCCCACGCTCTATACACTGTTCCATCCATCAGCGAGGCTTTCCGCCTCCGACAAAGAGGCGTTCGTTCAGGGACTGGTGGCTACATTCGGCGCCGAGCACAAGAGTAAAAAGAAGGTGTCCGACTCGATCCGATTCTTTCCCGCTCAGAAGGATAACTCCGGCACGGACAGATAGGCGCGCTCATCTCTCAGTACAGGTAAGTTATGGATTTCGAACTGAGCGAGGAACAGCAAGCGATCCAAGCGATGGTCCGAGAGTTTGCCCAGCGGGAGATCGCGCCGGTCGCGGCCGATCTCGACAAGCGAGAGGCGTTTCCGACCGAGATCGTCCGGAAGCTCTCGGAACTGGGGCTGATGGGTATCCTCCTTCCCAAGGCGTACGGCGGCGCGGGGATGGACTATATCAGCTATGCCCTGATCCTTGAGGAGCTTGCGCGGCACGATGCCTCGATGGCGCTGACCGTAGAGTCGCACAACTCGCTGTGCAGCACCCATATCTACCTCTTCGGCAGCGAATCTCAAAAGAGCGCCTACCTTCTCCAACTGGCCGGCGGACAGGCCCTTGGCGCCTGGGCGCTGACGGAGCCGGGGTCCGGGAGTGACGCCGCCGCGCTGCAGGCCACCGCGACGCGCGACGGCGACCAGTGGGTGCTGAATGGGACGAAGAACTTCATCACACAGGGAAGTGTGGCAGGCGTTTATGTCATTATGGCGCTCACCGATKCAGCCGCGCRAGAAAAGGGGATATCGGCCTTTATTGTCAAGCGKGGGACGTCCGGATTGCGGGTTGGCCGGAAAGAGCACAAGATGGGATTTCGGGCCTCCGACACGGCCCAGGTCATTCTGGAAGACGTGCGTATTCCGGACGCGAACCGGTTGGGCGAGCTGAACCACGGCTTCATCGATGCGTTGACGATCCTGGATGCGGGGCGGATCGGGATGGCTGCCCTCAGCGTCGGCATCGCCCGCGGCTGCCTGGAAGAAGGACTGAAGTATGCCAAAGCACGACAGGCCTTCGGTCAGTCGATCGCCGACTTTGAAGCGATCCAATGGAAGCTGGCCGACATGGCCACCGAGATCGACGCGGCCAGACTCCTGGTCTTGCAGGCCGCCTACCTGAAAGATACCGATCAGCCGTTCACGAAGGAGGCGTCGTACGCCAAGCTCTTCGCAGCGGAGACGGCCATGAAGGCCGCCACTGAGGCGGTGCAGATCCATGGAGGCTATGGCTACATCAAGGAGTACCCCGTGGAGCGCTATTTCCGCGACGCGAAGTTCTGCGCTATCGGCGAAGGGACCTCCGAGATCCAACGGCTGATCATCGCCCGCGAGCTGTTGGGTCGAAGAACCAGGGTATAGGGGATAGGATTTAGGGTATAGGGCGCAGAGGTTACACGCGACGACATAAGTCTCAAACAGTTCGTCATTCCGGGCTTGA
>PQAQ01000091.1 GCA_003105305.1 Candidatus Methylomirabilota bacterium | reverse complement strand
TTCAGGGCCCGGCCGCCGGTCGTGGTCTCTGGATTGCCGAACATGACCCCGATCTTTTCCCGAAGCTGATTGATGAAGATGACGCAGGTCTTCGATTTGCTGATCGCTGCCGTCAGCTTTCTGAGCGCCTGAGACATCAGCCTGGCCTGAAGACCCATCGTGGGCTCCCCCATCTCGCCGTCGATCTCGGCCCGAGGCACGAGGGCCGCGACCGAATCGATCACGACGACATCGACCGCCCCGCTCCGAACCAGGACCTCGGTAATCTCCAGCGCCTGTTCTCCCGTATCCGGCTGAGAGATCAGAACGTCATCGATCTTCACGCCGAGGGATCGGGCGTAGCTTGCGTCAAGCGCGTGCTCGGCATCGACAAACGCGGCTGAGCCGCCGGCCCGCTGCGCCTCGGCAATGATGTGCAGCGCGAGGGTCGTCTTTCCGGAGGATTCCGGCCCGAAGATCTCAATGATGCGGCCTCGCGGCACCCCCCCTACTCCCAGCGCGGCGTCTAACTCCAGCGAGCCGGTGGAGATTGCCGCAATAGGCAGAAGGGCCCCGGACGTGCCCATCCTCATGATCGAGCCCTTGCCGTATAACTTTTCAATTTGGGCAATCGCCAGATCCAGCGCGCGTTCCCGCTCTTTTCCGTCTCCCCGTTCCGCTGCCCTTTCCGCCATCACATCCTCCTTGGCCCACAAGACCACCATCCACAAGCCGCGCCCATTCGGGACAACCGTAGGCGATTTCAGGCAGGTTGTCAAGAGCGCCTCAGTTGTCCTTACTTGCCCTGTTCACGACTCACCGAACGCGTTCCCCCTTGCGCTACCCGGCTCTTAGATAGATAGAAATCTCTTGCGGTCCAATCCGATAAGGTGTTAGTAAGACTGCATGCGGTTCACAGGACAAAAACAGCCATGACAGTGATCACGCAACAGGTCGTACCGGAGGTCAGCCGGGAGAAGTTGGACCGGATACTCGGTCATCAATTTCGGGATCCGGCGCTCCTTGAAGCTGCCTTGACCCACCCCTCCTCGACCGATCCCTCGCAGGCGGATGTTCGTCGCCGATACCAGCGCCTGGAGTTTCTGGGGGACGCGGTCTGGGGCCTGTATGTGAGCGATGCCCTCGTTTCCCAGTATCCCACAGCCTCGGAGGGCGAGCTCACCCGGCATCGCGCGGCCCTGGTGAGCGCCGCCGCGTTGGCGGACATGGCGGAGGCTCACGGCCTTAGTTCATTGCTGGTCCTGAGCAAGGGGGAAGAGCTGACAGGTGGGAGGCAAAAGATCAGGGTCCTTTCGAATACGTTTGAGGCTGTGATAGGCGCCATCTACCTGGATGGGGGCGCCACACGCCTTCGTCGTCTGGCATGGGAAGCATGTCTCAGAAGCGTCGGGGGGCAGCGGTCGCCCCTGGATCCGAAAACCACGCTGCAACAACTCACCCAATCACTCCAGCGCATGACCCCCCGTTACCGTCTCATTCGCCGCTCTGGCGCACCGCATGCGCCAACGTTTGAGGTCGAGGTGAAGATTGGAGGATCGCCGATAGCAAGGGGTAAGGGCGGAAGTCGTCAAGAGGCAGAACGAGAGGCTGCCCGAAAGGCGCTTACCACCCTGCCTGGTGCATGATCCACAACATCTAGTAGTTACTCGATTCACTGACTACTGATTCTTGTATTGTCCTTGACAAGGACCAGTCATTTTTGGTAGCGTGTCATCGTTCTATCTCGTTTCAGCGTAGATTGAGGAGGCAACAGTGTGGGTCAGCACAATTCAGTCGTGATGTTAGCTGATTGTGGTATGAGACAATGCGGCTGTCGCGATTAACCGCATTCGGTTTTAAATCGTTCGCCGAAAAGGTCGATGTGACTTTCGAGCCGGGCGTCACCGCTATTGTCGGTCCGAACGGCTGCGGCAAGAGCAACCTGTCGGATGCGATCCGATGGGCCCTCGGCGAGCAGAGCGCAAAGCTGTTGCGCGGCGATCGCATGGACGACCTGATCTTTGCCGGAAATAGCATCCGCAAGCCGCTTGGCATGGCGGAGGTCTCCCTGATCTTCACCGACAACTACGGCAATATTCCGACCGAATTTCACGAGGTCACTGTGACCCGCCGTTTGTACCGCTCCGGCGAGAGCGAGTATCTGCTCAATCATGCGCCGTGCCGATTGCGCGATATTACCGATCTGTTCCTGGACACCGGGTTGGGGGGTGAGCCGTATGCCTTGATCGAGCAGGGCAGCATTGGCAGCATCATCAGCGCCAAGCCGGCCGAACGTCGATTCCTCATCGAAGAAGCTGCCGGCATCATGACCTATAAGGTCAAGAAGCGGGCTGCGCTTGCCAAGTTGGACGCAGCGGAGCAGAACCTGCTGCGCGTCAACGATATTATCCGAGAGGTCGAACGCCAGAAGAACTCCCTCAAACGACAGGCGAACAAGGCGGAACGCTATCGCGCCTACCAGGATCGGGCGGTCGAGTTGAAGGGCTTTGTGAAGGTTTCCGAGTTGCAGCAGTCGCGGCAACAACTTACTTTGCTTCAGGATTCGGCCCTGGCGGCGCAGCGCGCCGTGGACGCGGCGCACGCCGCAGTTGCCGCTGTGGAGGCCGAGCAGGAGACAATGCGGATCCGCGAGCTGGAGCAGGAACAGACGCGAGCGGCCGCACACCAACGATTGCAGGAACTGCGAAACGCGTTGTCTCGCGATGAGACCGAGCTTAACCATATGCGACAGATGCTGAATGAATTGGCGCGGCGGACGCTAGAGCGGCGGGACCGCTCAACGCA
>PQAQ01000090.1 GCA_003105305.1 Candidatus Methylomirabilota bacterium | reverse complement strand
TCGACCTGGGAGACGGGGTCGCCTGCCTACAGTTTCACTCCAAGAACAATGCCGTCGGTCCCGATATCGTCAGGATGATGCAGAGTGTGCAGCAGTGGACGGAGCGATTTGATGCCCTCGTTATCGGCAACCAGGGACGACACTTCTGCGTCGGCGCGAACCTGATGGCGCTTCTGTTCGAGGCCCAGGAAGAGAACTGGGACGACATCGACGTCATGCTGCGCGCCTTCCAGGACGCCAACATGGCGCTCAAGTTGTTCGAAAAACCGGTTGTGGCGGCGCCGTTCTCCATGACCCTCGGCGGCGGGTGCGAGATCTGTCTGCACACGGCAAAGATCCGCGCCGCCGCGGAGACCTACATCGGCCTGGTAGAGGTGGGCGTCGGCCTCATCCCGGCTGCAGGCGGTTGCAAGGAGATGCTGCTGCGAAGCCTGGAAGGGATACCGGAAGGGACGGCGGTCGACCTGCTTCCGTTCTTCCGTCATGCCTTTGAAACGATCGCGTTCGCCAAGGTCTCAACGAGTGCGAAGGACGCGCAACGGCTTGGCTATCTCAGACGAAGCGACAGCTTTACGATGAATCAGGATCGCCTGTTGTACGAGGCAAAACAGGCGGCGCTTAGACTGGTGGCCGAGGGGTATGTTCCCCCCGCGCCAAGGGACGATATTAAGGCGCTGGGAACCCGCGGCGTCGCCGCGGCCCGCACGCAGTTGTATAATATGAAGTGTGGGGGGTACATCAGCGATCACGACGAGCTGATCGCTGAAAAACTGGCGACGGTCCTGGCCGGCGGCGATGTAGCGCCAGGAACCCTGGTCACAGAACGATATCTCCTGGATCTGGAGCGCGAGGCATTTCTGAGTCTATGCGGAGAACAAAAGACTCAGGCGCGCATGGCGCATATGCTGAAGACCGGCAAACCCTTGAAAAACTAGCCCCACACCCTATACCATAAACCCGGAGCCCTTGGAGGACGCAGATGCGGGAGGCGGTCATCGTGGCAGCGGCGAGAACGGCGGTAGGCAAGGCGCCGCGTGGGACGCTGTGCGCCATACCCCCAACAGCAATGGCCGCAGCCGTTATCGCTGACCTGATGAAGCGTGTGCCTGTCCTGGCGCCGCATGAGATCGAAGACGTCATCATCGGTTGCGCCTTCCCGGAGGCCGAACAGGGTATGAATATGGCCAGGGTCGCGGCGCTGCGGGCCGGACTCCCATACACGGTTCCCGGGCAAACCGTGAATCGCTTCTGCTCCTCAGGGCTTCAGACCATCGCCATCGCGGCCGAGCGAATCATGGCCGGCTTTGCCGACATCGTCATCGCCGGAGGCGCAGAAAGCATGAGCATGGTCCCGATGAGCGGGAATACATACGCGCCCGATCCCTACCTTGCCGACCACGATCCGACTGTTTACATTTCCATGGGCAACAGCGCCGAACATCTCGCCCAGACATACCGGGTGAGCCGGGAGGAGCAGGATGATTTCGCGCTTCGGAGTCACCTCAAGGCGGTCGCCGCTATTCGCGAGGGACGCTTCAGAGATGAAATTATCCCGTTTACCGTTGTCAGGAAGATATTTCAGGGAGGGAGTACGCCGCGCATCACTACCAGCGAGGTTATCTTCGACACCGATGAAGGCGTTCGAACTGACACCTCCGCCGAGGCGCTCGCGAAGCTTCCATCGGTCTTCCACAAGAACGGCACGATTACGGCCGGCAATTCGTCGCAGATCAGCGACGGCGCGGCCGCGGTGATCGTGATGTCGCGGGAGAAGGCGCAGCAGTTGCACCTGAAGCCACTCGCCCGGTTTCTGGCATTCGCCGTTGCGGGGGTTCCGCCGGATCTGATGGGAATCGGACCTGTCGAGGCGATCCCGAAGGCGCTCCGACTTGCAGGTCTCACGCTCGACCAGATTGAGCTCATCGAACTGAATGAGGCGTTTGCCGCCCAGGCACTTGCGGTCATTCGTGAGGCGAAACTTCCGATAGAACGCGTGAACGTCAACGGGGGCGCCGTCGCCCTGGGTCACCCCCTGGGCTGCACCGGCGCGAAATTGACGGCGACGCTGCTGCAAGAGATGCAACGGCGACAAGCTCGCTACGGGATGGTCACGATGTGCATCGGCGGTGGGATGGGGGCTGCCGGTATCTTTGAGAGGGTATAGGGTATGGAGGGTCTAGGGTACAGGGTGAAAACGAGGAGTAGAGCTTTTGCCAGCCCCACACCCTAAACCCTATATCCTAGCCCTGTCTCTTGCGGGAGCATCCAATGACCACTCCAAATGATAAGTTCGCTGCGGGCGGCAGTTTTCTCATTCAAGAGACACCGGCTCTCGAGGTCTTCACGCCTGAAGATCTGAGTGAGGAGCAGCGGATGATGCGAACGCTGACCCGGGAGTTCATCGAGGCCGAGGTCACACCGTATGCCGAGCGGATTGAGCGCCAGGATTGGGATCTGACGCTCGCGCTGCTCAGGAAGGCCGGCAAACTGGGACTGTTGTCGGTCGATATTCCGACCGGATACGGCGGCCTGGGTTTGGGCCTCACGACCTCCACGGTCATTGCCGAAGAGATGAGCGGTGGCGGCTCCTTTGCCATCTCGGCGCTAGACCACTCAGGGATCGGGTCGCTTCCCATCGCCTGGTTCGGCAACGCAGAGCAGAAGGCCCGCTATCTACCCCTGCTTGCCATCGGCGCCAAAATCGGATCGTACGCGCTTACAGAGCCCGGTTCCGGCTCAGATGCGCTCGGCGCCAAGACCAAGGCGGTCCTCTCGCCCGACGGCACGCATTACCTGTTGAATGGAACGAAACAGTTCATTACGAACGCCGGGTTTGCCGATCTGTACATCACGTACGCAAAGGTGAACGGCGAGAAGTTCACCGCCTTCATCATCGACAGAGATACACCAGGCGTCACGCTGGGACCGGAAGAGAAAAAGATGGGGATCAAGGGAACCTCCACCCGAAGCGTAGTCCTGGAGAATGCCAGGGTCCCGACGGAGAATCTCCTCTACGAGATCGGCAGGGGCCACAAGGTCGCCTTCGATCTCTTGAACATCGGGCGGTTCAAACTCGGAGCGGGTTGCCTGGGCCTGTGCAAGTTGGCCCTGCGCGAAGCAGTCAGGTACGCGAAGCAGCGGATACAATTCGGGCAGCCGATTGCTTCATTCGGTCTCATTCAGAAAAAGTTGGCTGAGATGGCCATTCGCACCTATGTCACCGAGTCAATGGTCTATCGGACGGCCGGCCTGATCGAGCGGAGCGTGTCAGGCATCAACCAGGAAGATGAACCGGCCGGGCTTGAAACCGCCAGGAGGGTTGAAGAGTACGCCGTTGAGTGTTCCATCAATAAGGTGTACGCCTCAGAGGCCCTGGACTACGTGGCCGATGAGACCGTCGAGATTTTCGGCGGCTACGGCTACATAGCAGACTTTCCGGCTGAGCGGATCTATCGGGACGCGAGGATCAATCGACTCTTCGAGGGAACCAATGAGATCAATCGATTGTTGATTCCTACGACGCTCCTGCGACGGGCGCTGCAGGGGCGGCTGCCGATTCTTGCCGCAACCCAGAGACTGCTGACTGATCTACTCACGTACAGCAGCAGCCAGGAAGAGACGCGCGTGGGCGCGCTTGGTGAGCCGATTCGGCTGCTCCAAGCGGCAAAAAAGATCTCGCTGATGGTCTCTGGAGCCGCCGTCCGGAAGTATCGTGAGCGGCTTCAGGATGAGCAGGAGATTCTCGAAGTGCTGAGCAACATGACGATCGAGCTGTTCGCCATGGAGAGCGCGCTGCTCCGGGCTTTAAAGTCGGTCGAGCGACCTGCCGATGGCCCGGCGGAATCCAAACTGGATATCGTCACGGTCTACGTCAACGATGCCTTCGCCAGGATCGAGTTATGGGCAAAGGAGGGACTGGCGGCGATGGAGGAAGGCGATACCCTCTGGACGCAACTCAGCGCCCTGAAAAAGTTGACCCGCTACACACCCGTCAACACTGTTCGCTTGCGGAGGGCCATCGCCGCACGTATTATCGACGCGGAAGAATATCGGGTCTGATATGGCCTTCCGGGTCTTCAGTCAGTGCTGCTCGCACCCGCTGGGGCCGACCCACTCTTCGCCGTCCGTCCAGACCTCCTTCTTCCAGATCGGCACAATCTCTTTCAGGCGGTCGATGGCATAGCCGCAGGCGGCAAGCGCATCCTGGCGGTGAGGCGCGGACACGGCAATGGCAACACTGGCTTCTCCGATCTCGAGGCGGCCCACGCGGTGTACCATGGCAACCTCGTCGACCTTCCACCTCCGGCGAATCTCTCCGGCGATCTCGCGCATCTTGGGAATCGCCATCTCCCTGTACGCTTCGTATTCCAGATAGCGGACCTGCCGGCCTCGCGTCTCCTCTCGCACCACACCGAGAAAGGTTGCTATAGCTCCGGAACTCGACCGTTTCACGGCAGCAATAAGGGGCTCCAGGAAAAGCGCCTGATCGGTGATTTCAAACATCGGCTCCCCCGCTTACAGGGGGGATAAGCGCGACGTCATCCTCCTCCGTCAACGTGGTATCAATAGCAGCGTACTCTCGATTGACCGAAAACAGAAGCGATCCCCTCAACGCCTGTAATCTCGGAAACCGTTCGCACAAGTCGCGTAAAAGCTGATTCAACGTACTCCCCTCCGGCAGGTCCACCACCAGCTCGTACGCCCCCACTATTTCGCGAATGCTCGCAAAGCATCGCACACGGATCTTCATCATCGCAATCTCTCTACAATGTGATAGCATCGCTCCACATCGGCATGGTTGCGTACTCCGACGGCCTCGAACGCCTCTTCCAGTCGTATTCCGGCCCGGCCAAGGGCACCGGCCTTCTCTTGTAGATTTTCGGTCTCAACTGCCCCTACGGCGTCGCCTCTTCGCCTCTCGCCGGCAACCCGTCTGTATCCACATATACTCCAATACATTCTGCTAATATTTGTAGGATCAATACATTACGATAACATATGTCATGTATTATCGAATATCTTGTAACACCTCGGATACTAACAGAAACATACAATGATCTCTGCTAATTTGTCAATCCGATGGAAATTCCAGTTACGATATACCAAGAAAATGACTTCGCGCTTGACCGTTGACTCCCGTTATGCTAAAAAATAACAAAACATCAGACGGCATGAATCCCACGTAGGGGAGGAGGGTTGTCAAGGGTGGCACCAAAACAGCCCAGGACTAAGGCGAAGTCGTCCCTTGAGGCGATGGGTATAAAGATCCTGGCTGGATCGAATAAGGAGAAGGTACTCGCCTTGGCGCAGCTCACAGAGGACCTCCTCGACGAGCTCGGCTATACCGATTTCCAACCGAAGCTTTCCCCGGCCCGACTCACTATCGAACTGAAGGCTCGCCATCGTTCCAGTGGTCATCGCCTGCACTATTACGGGTGTGCAGTTGCCCGCGAGGTTCGGCAACTGGAACTGCAAGGCGCCTATAAACGTTACGCCCAGGCTCGGCGCCGGGACAAGGACCTTGCCGGCATCTTTGTCTCCCTTTCCGGTTTCCATCTCAGCGCCAGAACTTGGTTTGCTCGCCTCGACGCGTCAGACAGAAGCGATTACCATCTACTTGGGATGGACAGGATATGCGCCCTCCTTCGACGCGCCAAGCTGATCGCCTCCCCCGAACAAATCATCCATGCCTTCGAGAGTCGGGTCTTGGCCCGATTAGAGGCAGGGACTCTTGTATTCGCCGTAGGACGGTTCTACTGGATTTTCCGAATCGAGACCAAACGAGGCGCTGCCTACGCGGCCCTCGATGCCTTCGGGTCTCCGGTCTCTTTACGCGTCGGATCCTCCTTGAAGCGACTGGATAGCTCCCTGAAAGGCTCGCGCCTGTTGAATCTACAGGCTATGGAAAAGGTTCTCCTGGCTCTAGCGGAGTCGGGACAGAAAAACATCGAGTTTTTGGCGCGGGAAACTAAGGAACCTTTGGACGATCTTCGAGAGATCATGCAGGAGCTTCTCGATGAAGGATTTCTGATCGCAGAGCCCGCCGGACAGCCGCGTTGGCGATGTAATCGCTATTCCGTGAAGCCGGACTTTGAGATCTTTCTTGGCCTCGCTCGCCTCTTTCTCGAAGGTCCTCAGCGGTTCAAGTTCCTCCGCTCAAACTTTGCCGTCCAAATGTTGGTAGTCGGTCTCCGGCCGTATTTGGAGGGGCGCTTTCACCTGAAGCTTTCTGAGGAGGAGCGATCCTGGCTCCCGCGGTTCCTGACAGTCTCCCCCTCCGCCCTTTCGTATGCCCTGTTTACACCGGCGGATGCCTTTATTTCCGCGTCAGCGGAGTTGGAACACAGCCATGTGTCCGGCCCGGAAAAGGAGCGACTCCGCAATCAACACCTCAGCACACTCTACGCCAACCTGCTGCTCCGGTATGCCGCCGATGCACAGGACAGCCGATTCGATGAAATGCTTCGTCATAAAGGGGTGCGCGGCCACCTCTATCGAATAACGGCGAGGGCGGCGAGCGCTGACGAGCTGTTTTTCGCCATAAAGGGAGAATCATATCTCACGCTCGCCGTACCGGCCGTCTCCGGGACTACTGACCAGAAGGCGATTGGGCATCAGACTGCGGTCAACGGTGACTTACTGTTGAGTAACGCAAAGGCCCTGATGCACATCCAGGAGTTTGACTACGCGCTCGATCTGTTCGACCGCGCAATCAAAGAGCTGAGGGATCCGGGTAAGCTCCTGGAGGCGTGGTACTGTAAGGGTTCCTGCCTTTCCAACCAGAAACGTTATGCGTCCGCGATCAGCTGCCTGAATGAGGCGCTCCGCTACGATAGCAATTGTAAGGAGGCGTGGCTCCAGAAGGCTGCCTGTCTCAGAGGATTAGGGGATAGCAGCGGGGCCGCTCATTGTGCCAGGCGAGCCATTGAGATCGATCCAACCTATGAAGGCGCGCGAGACTTCTTGAGGAGTACGTAAGGATTCCCGCTAACCCGTCATGTCAGCGCCGAAACGCGCCGACACAGTCTACTGGGAGATCACATGCAAAGACATCCGCGGATCATTGAGCTATTGAACAGCGTGCTTCGAATGGAGCTAACGGGAATTAATCAGTACTTTTTGCATTCCAAGATGTGTGACAGTTGGGGTTATCACGTCCTGGCCAAGGCGATTCTCGAGGAATCGATTGAGGAGATGAAGCACGCCGATAAGATTATCGAGCGTATCTTATTCCTTGACGGCCGCCCCAATCTGTCGGACTACGATCGGATTTCGATTGGCAGCAACGTTCGGCAACAGTTGGAAAACGATCTTGCGCTGGAGATAGCCGCGCTCGCGCTCCTGAATTCCGGTGTAACGCTGTGCGCTGAGCTTCAGGATATAGGAAGTCGTGAGCTGCTGGAGCGGCTCATCGTTGATGAAGAACGACATGTCGGATGGATCGAGACGCAGCTCCACGAGATCGGCGAGTTGGGATATGAAAATTACCTGGCGGAGCAGATCTACCAAAAAGGCTAGCGTCGATGGTGGGTATCCCGCGCTAGAAACGGTAGTTGAGCTGAGTAGTAATGACGTTTATCTCATTGCTGTAGTAACCCCGTAGAGTCCCGGCTCCGATCGCCGTAACGTTGCTCGATGCATGATTGACAAACAAGTGGGCGTACGCAAAGTCTAGCGAACCCGCTGGAGACACCTTCACGTTGGTCCCAAACGCCAGCCAGACGCGATTCTCATCGGGGATGCGCGGGGTGCGGTATTGATCCTTTACCGGTGTCGGATCATAGGCCCAACCGGCCCGCAGTTTCCAGGCATCGGTTGCCTGGTAATTGACGGCCGCGGCAATACGCACGGTGTCGTGCCAATCCTCTTTCGTCACGCTATCCGGCGCGCCATTACTGAAGTGTACTCGCAGTTCATCAAGGCGGCTCCAGTTGGTCCAGGTGACATCGCTCAATAACGACCACTTCGGTGTAATCTGGGTGACGGAGCTGATCGATACCGTTTCGGGTAATGTCAGCCTCGCCCTTGCAGCGTTATTACTGGTTACCGGCGTAGACGTGAGCGCGTTGAACGGATTGGGCAGTTGCGGATTCTTATAGGTCGCCGTACCGCTGATGACATGGGTGATCTTGGACCGATACGCGACGCCCACACGCGTGGATGGGACAACCTGGTATAACGCACCCACGCTGAAACCGAACCCCCAGTCTTCGCCTTCGACCTTGGCCCTGCCATCCTTACTCTGAGGCACGATCCCCGCCGCAGTGCAGGCTGCCGGCCCGAATGCCGAGCCGAAACAGGCCGCGCCGAAATCGACCGCCTTTGTCAGCTCCGCCTTAGCCCACTCGGCAATGAACCCCGCACCCAGCGAAAGGCGGTCGTCTATCTTAAACGCCAGGGCCGGCGTCATACTGATCGTCTTCAGTTCCGATTTGATGGCGTGGTAGCGCCCCACCCAGTCGCTGTCGTACTCGGTCTTTAAGCCGAACGGGGCATTGAGCCCCATGCCGAACTTCAGCCGTGGCCCGAGATCCATCGCGTAGAAAGCGGCCGGCACAAACGCCCAACTCCCCGCGTCGCCCCCGTTTCCGCCGGTCATCGCAATAGAGGGAATTGCGGACGTGGAGCCGGAGTTGGAAAAGTTGACCGACGGACCGACAGCAGAAGCCACCAGTGAGAGCCGGCGACCCTCTAATCGGGTAAGACCTGCGGGGTTGTAGAATACGGTGGTCGCATCCTCGGCGAGCGCGGCGCTGCCGGCCAGGGCGTTGCCCACGGCGGCCGCCCCGCCCTCCGCAGATAGCGAAAAACCGCCGCCCACGGCGGTGCCTACCGCAATCGTCTGGGTCATGCCGACAACCGCAGCCGCCAATACCGTCTGCTTGAACCCACGGCTCCCCATACCGTTCCTCGGCCTCACTTGACGTGAAGTATCGCGGTTCATTCTGGTAACAAACATTTCGTTATATCAAGTGTTGTCGCAGATGCTCCAGATATATTTCGTGGTTAGTCCCAGACACAACGACAAGTCTATCGAAGGCGAATGGCGCGAATTTCGCTTTTTGTACTCCAACCCAGTCGTCCGCTCCTCACAACAACCGCAAGCAGACGAAGACCAAGTCCGTCTCCGAGATCCGCAATCGCGTAATCAGTCAGCACACCCTCGGCGATAGGCACCTGCCATAACTCGTGAAATTGTGTCCCATCCCATTTCAGACTCACCAAGCTGTACGCCCTCTGGCCATCCCACCAGCTCAGCAGACGGCCTTCAGCCTCCTGCTCTCGCGCCACCACGATGACCTGAGGCCTCTCTCCGTCTCTTGCCCCGTTGACCAGAATCCGGGGATCCTTTCGATTCTTTTGGGTCGTCGTCCCCCCACTTACCTTGTAGCTGCTGATGAGATTTCCGGAGTGTGATCCGACCTCGAGCGTGCCCCCTTTAAACGTGAGTAGCCGCCTTACTCCATCTCCATTCAAATCGGCCATCGTGAATTCCAGCAGCGACAGACCGGACGGAACATCGAGGACAGGCCCTGCTTGGAGGTTTCGTCCGTCCCACGTATACTGTTGGATCGGTGGCGCAGCCCGATCCGCATGCGCTATCACCTGGCCGAAGAGCTGAACTGTTTTTCCGTCAGGCGACAGAGGCCGAAGGACGATGTCGGGTCTCTCCGAAATCAGTTTGAACTTCCCCTCCACCCACTGCAACACGATCGCGCGGACATGACGATCGATCGCCAGGGTTAAAACGACCTCGGCCCCTCTATCCCCAGTGACATCTATTGCCTCCAGCGTCATCACCATGCCCTTGCCGAACGAGTATTCGGCAAGCACACTGAGGCGGGACCCGCCGAAGCGAAAGGCAAGAAGTCGATCCCCGGTCGCCGCCAACAGCTCGCTCTTCCCGTCCCCATCCAGATCAGCAACGCTTAAAGCCGCCACTGAGCCGTCTAAAGCCGGTTCGAACACGACGGTCCCGCCAGATTCCGGAGATGGAACGGCATTCAGCAGATTTTTTGATGGTGGAGCGGGAATGACGGCTGGTTTCGCAGGCCGAGGCGGTGTGATCGATCGAGGGGTTGAAACCGACTGCGACCTGCTGGGCGGACTACTGCCTGGACCCGCGACGCCTGACTGCACCTGCGCGCTGGCGAGTACGACCGCGTTTCCGGTCAGTGCCGAATAGGCCTGCACATCGAGGGACACCCCATCCCCTGAAGGCATCAGGCGACTCAGCAGGAGGACCTGAATCTTTCCCTTATCGGCCAGTTGTTTCAGGTTTTTGGGATCTGCCAACTCGGTGGCTCCGAGTTCCTTATCAGCCAACAACATCGACCGTAACTGTCGGTCCTCAATGAGCTCAAAACGACCCGTCCGCACCAGAGCCGCCGCCAGCTCCTTTGTCGTCGATCGTACGCTGAGGCCCCCGACCCCTTCGGCTTCGACATTCGGGAATGCCACAATCATTCGCGCCATCGACACCCGCACACGATCGCCTTTTTTAAATCCGGCCTTCTCAGTCTTTTTTATTATTGCCGCTTCGGCATAGCGTTCGCGAACATGCAGAACGCGAAGCGTTCCGAGATCCTTGTCTAATCTTCCAAGAATCTCCCCTGTAAGCGGGTGTTTGAATTCCTCCCCTTCACGAAACACATCAAGTTCCATCCCCTGGACAACCCCGTCGGCTGTTCCACGATCAATCAGAACCAGATCACCCTCGAAGCCGATAATCAGACCAGCGACGCGAGGAAAGGCGGCGGCAAGTTGTTCGGCAACAACCCTGGCAGCTCCAGCGAAGCCTCCCTGCTGATCCCTGCCTGCACTTACGCTGCCGCCCCGTACAGGAGGTCGCTCCTCACCCGATGCGGTCCCACCGCTCCAGGTAATCACCGTAATCGAAGAGAGAAGGACGATGAGGAGGGCAATGCGGGAAAAGAGATTCGGCGAACCAGATCGCAGATAACCCATAGCGATTCTCCTGCGACTAGGCCCTGCTGGGTTGCTCGACCAACTCTATGAGAACACCGCTGCACCCCTTCGGGTGCACGAAGGCCACTCTCCTACCGCGGGATCCCGCTTTGGGAACACGATCGATGAGAGGAAACCCGGCCGCATGGAGCAGCTCCAGGGTTTGTGGAAGATCTTCGACCTCAACGCAAATGTGATGGAGTCCCTCGCCACGGCGCTCGATAAATGTGCTCATCGGACTATCCGACCCGATTCCCTGCACCAGTTCGAGGTGGCTTCCCTCAAGTTCAAAGAATGCGACCTTCACATGCTCCTCAGGCAGCGTTTCGATATCGCTGCCCTTCATCCCCAGAAGCGTCTCAAATAGCTTTACGGAGGCTTTGACGTCCTTTACGGCGACAGCAATATGCTCAATCCGACGCGCCATGGATTAACGACAGGGTATAGGGTTTAGGGTGTAGGGTGCAAAAAACCAGACCATTTCAGAACCGTTGCGTTTTCCCTTATACCCTTCATACCCTGTCCCCTGCCCTATAATGCGACTGTTTCGCGATGCTCGCCGAATACCCGCCGCAATACGGCGCACATCTCTCCGATGGTGGCGTAGCTCTCCACCGCTTCAACGAAGATCGGCACGAGGTTCTCGTTTGTCTGCGCCGCCTCACCCAACCGATACAGAATACGCTCTACGCTGYCGTTATCCCGGCTGTGACGAAGCTGATCAAGCTTCGCCYGCTGTTCCTGTTCGAGTCTCGGATCGACCGTAAAAACGGGAAAGTGGACCGACTCCGCAGCCACACACTCGTTCACTCCGACCACAAAGCGCTGCCGTTCTTCAGTCGCCCGTTGCTCCCGATACGCCGCTTCCTGGATTTCGCGCTGGACAAACCCGACCTCAATCGCGCGCAGCATCCCCCCCATGGCGTCGATCTTCTCGATGTAGGC
>PQAQ01000089.1 GCA_003105305.1 Candidatus Methylomirabilota bacterium | reverse complement strand
GGGCCCGAGCGGCGTCAAACGATCCAAATCCAACGAAATACGATCCGCCTCCCGTCCATGAGCGTTCCCGGAAGCCGGTTGAACCCCACGTTTTGTCACCCTCCCGAGAAGCAGACCGAGCAGAAATGCGACGAGAATGGTCCCAGCGAACTGCAACACCGGCACCGAGATTGATGAAATCGCCAGGAAGTCGACAAAGGCGGAGACCAGATCGCGTCCGCTTTCAATGATCGCCCACATGTCGCCCTATGCTAAAGATCAGGTCATTGTGATTGCAGCGTTGGGAGGGCGGCACCGGGCTGGGCAAGGCGGCTACCTACTCTTCATCACCAGTGCTGACTGAACTTCCCTAACACCGGAGACCCCACGAGCCAGAGCTACCGCCCGATCGATCTGGGTCTGAGAGTTGACAAACCCGGAGAGGATGACCCGTCCACGGAACGTCTCTACAGAAATTGCAAACCCGCTGACCAAAGGATCGCCAAGCAGGCTCGTCTTCACCTTGGCAGTGATCGCCGTATCATCGAGGTACTCCCCGGTGCTCTCGCGGGTCGCCGTGGGGGCACAGGCCTGAAGCAAGGGGAAAGCGATACTCATGGCAACAACGAGCGCTACGCCGGTTCGGCTCATGAAACGCATAGACGCCTCCTTCAGCAATCGGTTGCATGCCCTCTCATCAAGACCGTCCAAAGGATCAGTGGCTCAGGGCTACTATAGCAGAAAAGTCTGGGGTGGAGAAACAGTTTATGCTATGCTGTAGGCCACTTCCAGGAGCCATGATGCCTAGCCATGCGACATTTCAGCCACTTTTGGGATTGACGATCGGCGACCCGGCGGGGATCGGTCCGGAAATCCTGGCCAAGGCCGTCACGCAGGAAGAGGTGCGGGCGGCCTGCCGCCCGTTGATCATCGGTGAGGCCGAGATCATGCGGCGGGCTATCAGGCTGTGTCGCCTCGACCTCCACGTACACCCGATCGCCTCCCCGACTGAGATGGCTGCGAGTCCCGGCTGTCTGGAGGTGCTGGACTTGAAGAACATTGACACCGCGAGCTGCCCGCCTGGCGTTCTGGCTGCCCACTGCGGCAGAGCCGCAGTCGAGTACCTCAATAAGGCGATCGACCTGGCGATCGCGCGCGAACTGGATGGCGTCGTAACCGGTCCCCTGAATAAAGAGGCGATGGCTCAGGCGGGGTTCAGGTACGACGGCCAGACAGAACTGTTCGCCGAGCGGACCGGGGTCAAGGATTATGCTATGCTACTGGCCGTGGGGCGAATGCGCGTACTTCATGTTTCGACCCACACCTCGTTGCGAACCGCCTGCGACAAGGTGAAACGGGCCAGGATCCTGACGGTCATCCGCCTGGCTCATCAGGTACTGCGCGACCTCGGATCACGGCAGAGGCGGATTGGCGTTGCAGGCCTGAACCCGCACGCCGGCGAAAACGGCCGGTTCGGCCGAGAGGAGATAGAAGAGATCGCGCCGGCGGTCGAAGCCGCCAGGGCTGAGGGAATCGGGGCAAGCGGTCCCTATCCGCCGGATACGCTATTCCACCGGCACAGGCTTGGTGAATTCGATGCCCTTGTCGCCATGTACCACGATCAGGGGCATATCCCGTTGAAGCTGATTGGGTTCCACCGCGGGGTGAATGTGACCGTCGGGCTTCCTATCATCCGCACCTCGGTCGATCATGGCACCGCCTTCGATATCGCGGGGACAGGAACCGCGAATCCTCGCAGCCTGGTGGAGGCGATCCTGCTGGCTACGAAGTTCGCCCATCGGCGACGTAAGGCATCCCACCCCCTCGCTGTGTAGTTCCGGGCATCGCCGTTGCCTGCTGTCTCCTGGCGCAAGACTATCGATTCGCCGGTCGCCGCCCGCCAGGGTTCTTCGGGGACACACCGGAACCCTTGGTTCCCATTCCCATGTTACCCATCGTCGATTCACGGGTTAACCGCTTGAACTTCTCCTGCTGCTCCGATGTCAATACCGCCTTTCCGGCCTCGATAGTCTTGATTCGAGCGATGCGAAGGTCCGCCCGTTGCATCGCGATCCTTTTCGCCAGCATCTCTACCTTGGCCATGTCCAGCTTATCCGCCTCAAAGAGCCCCTTCAACTCCAGCTCGGCGACGTCGATTTCTGCAGTTCGCCTGATCGTCTCCTTCTCAAAGTCCTCGCGTAACTCACGGAGCGATCGTTCCTGGTCGACTGAGAGTCCAAGCTGATCCTTCCACATGAGTATCAAACTGATCAGTGGCCCCCTATGACCGCCTCTACCATAGAACCATGGTCCGGTCGCTCCCTGCATCATCTCGTGCAGCCCGCTTAACATGTCTGGGATCATTTGATATCCCATCATATCCGGATCGACTGATTCCTCTTGCGCCGAGGCAATCTGTGCCCACATCGGCGTCAGGGCCGATCCTACGACACCCATCAGAATCAACGCGGTTGTAACAATTGCTCGCATGATGACCTCCTCTTCTGCCAGTTGTAAGTTGTAAGCAGCGACCGGTGCGCTGCTTGTCATGGAGCACGTCTCTTTACCCTGCACCCCATTGCGATACTATGACTTGTTACTGCGGCGGAAGGTTTAGCCGGAGCGGACAGGACCGCAGAACGCCTCCGCAACCTCCTGATTGAGGACCCCGGGACGCTCCTGATATCGTTGGGAAAAGTGAAAGATCGCCAACTCCTTTACGCGGGCCTCGCGGGCGAGCGACCCGGCTTGCCGTGCCGTCAGATGGTGCCGCTCGATCGCGTACTCCCGATCCTGCTCCAGATACATGGCCTCACAAAATAACAGATCCGCGTCCCGCGCCAAGGCAACGATCTTCCGTCGATTCTCATCGGAGTATAAGGTGTCCGTGACGTAGACCAGCCGTTGCCCGTTGGTGATCGTCACGATCTGATCCCGCAGATCCGCGAGCCGCCATTCCCGGAATACTGCGGCGGTCTCGCCGATCCCAGGGGCCAGGACCCGCGTATCGCCCGGCGCGCCTGTGCGGACTAGCCGCTTGAATTCGGTCAACCACGGTCCGGTGTCCAGACCAAGTCGCCTCAGCCCTTCGGGATCGATGTTGATGCGCTGCGCTTCGATCAGGGCAAAGGCGAGGCATGGGATTCGATGATCCAGGTGGACCGCCTCCACACGGAATAATGGCTCATCGACCAGCACGCCGGTAAACGGTACGGATGGCGGCAGATCGATCCGCTCAAAACGAGCGCCGCACGGAAATCGGGCTGCGAGGATCTTTTCCAGACCCACCTCGTACACGTCGAATGTGAGCGTATACCCATCAACCAGGTTCCAGGTATAACCCGCAAGCTTTCCTTCGACATTCGCGATAATGCCGGGAGGCCCAAACAATCGGATCGTCAGATCTCGACCAAGAACAATCCGCAGGAGATGATCAAAACCGATAAAGTGATCGATGTGGGTGTGAGAGACAAAGATATCGGTGACCCTCAGCAGTTCGCCCGGCGGCTGCGTCGTCAGGTCGCCCAGATCCAACAGCAGAGCTCGCCGCTCCCACCTCAGTCGCACATACAGGCCGGGATCTCCAAATACTCCATGGAGCAATCTGGGTTGAAAGAGATTGGTCATCGTAGCGACGCCCGTATCCCGTCTCAATCTGCTCCCGGCCTAAGGCGTGTGACGCGTCCAGGTGCGCGCGCCGACCGCCCCAGCGCCAAGGCGAAGAGTGCAACCTTCCCCTGAGCATGGGGAGAGAAGAACTCGGTCACATCATCGTCGTAAAAGGTCGTGCCCGTCGCTCCCAATCCCAGGGCGTAGACACAAAGATACATCTTCCCGCCCACGATCCCTGCCTCGAGCTGGGCGGCGCCATAGCCTCGATTTCCGTAGCGATTGAGGATCTGATTCAGATCCGCGAGGAAGAAGACGACGACGCTCGCTTCGATTCCCAACCCCTGGTCGAGACAGAGATAACCGGCCTCGCGTCGAAATGCGCCCTCTTTCAGAAGCCGAAGTGATTGCTGGGAACACGAGTAGTGGAACGCCCCTGTGGGAAGATCCTCAACGGAGTTGACGATAAGGTAGGTGTGCAGCAACGTCGTTCCCGATCCCCCCAAAAAGTCTGCGGAGATCCCGCAGTTGGATCGCTCAAGGATCGTGGAGAGCTGTCGAAACGTAATCGGTAGCTGGGCAAACCGGCGCGTTGAACCACGGCGGAGGATGACTTCGCCGAGGGTCTGGACTGGAAAGCGTTCGCGTTCAATGGGGTTCAGAGGAAAAAGCTTCTCCCCGGAGGGTGGCGCCGGTTTCGACTCAAAAGCCGATCGCCAGGAGCGAACCTCATCCTCACTCGCCAGCATGGAGGCGGCGCGCATCTGTGTGATCAGCGGATAGTCCACCTCCCGTTTCGACAGCGGGACCGTCTTCGGCGCGATCGGCAAAACCTTCGGAGACTCCGGAGCAGGGGAATGTGCCCCGATGGAGACCAGACAGAGACTCGCCTCGCGTTCGGTATCCAGGCCGAGGAGACGGTCTACGCGGGCATCGATGAACCCTGCCACAACTCGGGATGCGAGCCGTGCGGAGGCGGTTGCAGCCAGCAAATTCGCCACAATTGTTCCGCTATCCCAATAGAAGTGCCGGTAGGCCCTTGCCTGGTACTTCCAGGCGTTCCGCCAGAAGATGGCGGTCAGCGCCAGGATAACGGGCGCGCCCTCGATCGATGCTTCGTCGGCCGTCGCGCGGGCAAGCTCTCCTCGGAAATCTCCCTCCCGCAACCGGCGGAGGGCGAAGTCAACCGGACTAAAGTGATAGACCCCGGCAGGCAGGTCCGGAAGATCGCGGCAAACGGTATAGATCTCGATCTCGTAAAGGGCACCGGTGCAGGAGGCGGCGCGAAAGTGCTGCGCCTCGCCCCCCGGGTACACCTTTTTCTTGGTCAGACCCGCGCAAAAGAACAAGAGCTGGGCCAGTCGGTGGAGGTCAACCGGTCCAGGCTTGTTGGATCCAAAGGCTGATACGGCCTCGAGAGTCTCCATGGCTGGAGGCGTCACATCGCGCGGAAGAGCGACAACCGGCAGGCCTGAATACACCTTGTACGGGTGAGGCTTGTTGGTCCAGTCAAGGACATGGCCTCCCAGGCGGACACTCCAGTAGGAATGTTTAGTGGCCGCATGGTAGTTCCTGGCCTCTTCAACGTCGCGGTTATGGATCGGGCCCACGGCGGTCATCCCCCATTTCCGTATCGCTCCCCTGCTCCCGAATCGTCAGCCCTTCAGATGGAAACAGACGAGTTTCAACTCGGTCATCTCCCCAATGGCGTAACGCGGGCCTTCCTTGCCGAATCCGCTCTCCTTCAGTCCCCCGTACGGCATCAGGTCGGCGCGCCATTGCGGACCCCAGTTGATCATCAGGCTGCCCGCCTCGACCTCGCGCGCGAACCGCATCGCCCACTCCAGGTTCTCAGTGAAGATGCCGGCCGCCAAACCATAGATGGTATCGTTGGCCAGCGCAATCGCCTCGTCGATCGTCTCGAATCGTGTCACAGCAACGGCCGGCCCAAACAGCTCGTCACAGAAGATTCGCATATCGGGCCTCACGTCCGCAACCACCGTGGGGGCATGGATTGCCCCTTGACGCTGTCCGCCCGTCACGACTCTCGCACCGGTTGCAGTCGCCTCGCGCACCCAACCCTCAACCCGGATCGCGTCCCGCTCGCGGATCATCGGCCCAACCTTAGTTGTTGCGTCCATGGGGTTACCGGTCACGAGCGCCTCCACCTTAGGTTTTAGCGCGTCCAGAAAATCGCCATAAACTTGGTTGGCAGCCAACACCCGCTGCGTGGAGATGCAGACCTGCCCGGCGTTCGTATAGCCGGTCGCCGTCACAGCATCGGCTACCTTCTCGAGATCGGCATCGGGCATAATAACGACGGGCGCGTTGCTGCCGAGCTCCATCGTAACCTTCTTGATCCCCGCCATCCGGCAGATCCGCTCGCCGATCTCGCGGCTTCCGGTAAACGTGATCTTACGGACCCGCCGATCACTGCACAGCACATCACCGATCTCCCCGCCGCGGCCGGTCAGACAGGCGATCCCCTCCGCCGGTAGACCCGCCTCTAGCAGGATCTCCGTCAGTTTCAGCGCCGAGAGCGGGGTGTCGGTAGCCGGCTTGACGATAACCGCGTTGCCGGCAGCCAGGGCGGGCCCCACCTTGTGGCAGACCAGGTTCAGCGGGAAGTTGAAGGGGCTGATGGCGACCACAATCCCGCACGGCACGCGCAGCGTAAAGCCAAATTTTCCGGAGCCGCCTGGAGCCCCATCGAAGGGGATCGTCTCGCCATGCAGGCGCTTGGCCTCCTCGCCGGACAAGGTCAGGGTCTGTACGGCCCGGCTTACCTCGAAGCGCGACTCGGCCAGACTCTTGCCCTCTTCGAGGGTGATGGTTCTGGCGAATTCTTCACTCCGCGTCTCAATCAGCTCCGCCGCCTTTTTCAAGATGCGATAGCGGTCGTAGCCGGAAAG
>PQAQ01000088.1 GCA_003105305.1 Candidatus Methylomirabilota bacterium | reverse complement strand
CTGCCGAGCGCGATTCGGGAGGCACTGGGCCGGTTTCGACAGGAGCTGAGGCGTCGCGCAGACGGCCTTCATATCCTGTACGCTGAACACGATCCCGCCGACATCGATCTCACCCTGCGCCACTTGACGGTCCACGCGCCCCATCTGCACGTTGAGACGGTCTGGACAGGCCCATCAACGTTGCAGCGGCTTGGGGCCGGCACATACGATCTCTTGCTCCTGGACTACCGGCTGCCCGGCCTGAACGGCATCGAGGTCCTCCAGGAGTTGCGCGAACGGAAGACCCGCATTCCGGTGGTAATGATCACCGGTAACGGCGATGAGGAGACCGCCGTCCAGGCGCTCAAGCTGGGGGCGCTCGACTATGTTGTGAAACGTGGGGGGTATCTGAATCGGCTGGCTCTTATCATCGAGAGCGCCGTCGCCCAGCAGACCCTCGCGGATGAGAAAGCGGCCCTTCTGATCCTGAACGGTCTCGCAGTGCAAGTCGCCTCAACCCTTGACGTGAATGAGCTGTTGTCGCGTGTGGCCGGCGCTGCAACGACCCTGCTCTGCGCCCATCGCTCGCTGATCTTCCATCTCAGCAAGGATGGCACCGAGCTGATCCCCGTCGCCTGGGACGGTTTTCAGACCGACCTGCCCGTGCGGCTGAGGTTCAGGGTGGGCCAGGGCGTTCCCGGCCAGGCGGCCGCACGGCGACAGGCCGTCAGTGTTCTGGACATCCGGCAGGAGGAGATGGCAACCTGCCGGGAGTTGGCGGTGTCCGACGGGATCGGTGGCATGCTCAGCGTCCCGATGCTGGCCCACGACAGGCTCCTGGGCGTGCTGACAGTCGCTGCCAAGGGACCACGCGCCTTTACCCATGCGGAGGAGGCACTGTTGACGGCCCTGGCGGCCCATGCTGCAGTGGGGTTCGAGAACGCGAACCTGCTCGCCGAGGTGAGACGGCACGAGGTGGAGCTGGAGGAGCGAGTCCGGGAACGGACCCGGGAGTTGATGAGGGCGAACGAACAACTTGAGGCCGCGTCCCGCCACAAGTCGGAGTTTCTGGCCCACATGTCCCACGAGTTGCGGACGCCGCTCAACTCAATCCTCGGCTTTTCCGATCTGCTTCTGGACCCGGGTTTCGGCGCTTTAACGGAGAAGCAAGCGCGATTCAGCGAGCATATCCAGACGAGCGGAGCGCATCTGCTGGCGCTCATCAATGACCTGCTCGACCTTTCAAAGGTGGAGGCGGGTAAGATCGAGTGCCGACCCGAAACGTGTGAGTGTCGGGAGGCCATACAGGCTGCGGTGACCGAAGTCCGGTCACAGGCCGACATGAAGCAGCTTGACCTGCAGCTTTACCTGGATGACGCGCCGTCCACCCTGACCGTCGACCCGGTCCGCTTCAAACAGATTTTGTTGAACCTGTTGTCGAATGCCGTCAAGTTTACGCCGGATGGGGGACGAATCACCGTGACCGCCCGCCTGGCGCTAAGCGCCAGGACGCAGGAGGCGGCGCCCCAACCCCTAACCCCCCCCGGCGGCGATTTCGTGGAAATCGCCGTGCAGGATACGGGGATCGGGATCACACCGGACGACCTGCCGAAGCTCTTTCAGGAGTTTGTCCGTCTTGATGCGGCCAGGTCCCGGCACATCCCGGGAACCGGCCTTGGCCTTCTCTTGACCAAGAAGCTTGTCGAACTCCACGGCGGAGAGATTGTTGCCGCCTCAGAGGGTGAGGGCCGAGGCAGCAGTTTCACCGTCCGGCTTCCGATCGCCTTCCGCAGCCGTTCCCTCCGGTAGACTTTTACGCTGACCGTATCAACACAGTATGGCATCCAAGACAACCCCCTTCTTCGGACGCTTCCAGAGCTAGTCAGCGCTTGATCTTCCAGCATCCGTTATGTATGATCTCTATACAGCATGAAATAGTACGTAACCATTACAGGAGTGAGATCAGGATATGCGAGTCGCTCAGGTATCTTCGAGGCCGCCACGACTGCTTGTTGTGGACGACAACGCCCAGAACGTTGAGCTGCTGACCACCCTAATGGAGGCCGAGGGGTACGAGGTCGCCACCGCCGCCGACGGCGAAGAGGCCCTGGCACAGGTGGCGGCCTTCTCTCCGGACCTGATTCTCCTGGACATTATGATGCCGAGGGTGGACGGTTACGCTGTCTGCCGGCGACTGAAAGAAGAGGCGTCCACCCGCCTGGTGCCTGTCGTGTTTGTGACGGCCCTCGGCGTGGAAGAGGCTCGGATTCGAGGGATTGAGGCGGGGGCCGACGACTTTATCACGAAACCGTTCAGCCGGACCGAGTTGAAGGCCCGCGTTCGCTCGCTGCTGCAGCTCAAACACTTCACCGACGAACTGGAGCATGCCGAAACGATGTTGGTGGTGCTGGGCCGAACCGTCGAGGCCAGAGATCCGTACACTCATGGCCACTGTGAGCGGGTCACGGCCTACTCAGTCGCTCTAGGGAGGAAGCTTGGCCTGCCGACGGAGGAACTGGCCGCGCTGGATCGTGGGGGATCCCTGCACGACCTGGGGAAGATCAGTATTCCGGACGCGATCCTTTTGAAACCGGGCGCCCTCAGCGAGGGAGAGTGGGCGGTCATGCGGGAACATCCGCTGAGCGGCGAGCGGATCTGCTCGCCGCTCAGGTCGCTGCAGCGGGTACTGCCGATCATCCGTCATCATCACGAACGGTGGGATGGGAGCGGCTACCCGGACGGCCTGGTGGGTGAGGCGATTCCGATTACGGCACGTATTCTGCAAGTCGCAGATATCTACGATGCGTTGACGACGGCCCGGCCATATAGACCCGCCCCGACGCCGGACGCTGCGTGCGATACCCTCCGGAGTGAGATAGTACGCGGCTGGCGCGATCCCGACGTGGTGCGTCCGTTCATCGAGCTGGTCGAGCGCGGCGAACTGGTCGCGGAGACATAAGAGCGATTCTCGCTGCGAGATCCGCATCAAAGCCGATATGTTGTATATGAAGAACTGGAGTATTCGTACGCGAGTACTCCTGGCGTTTTTCGCAATTCTCGTCCCCTTTTTAGGTTTTACCGGTATTGCCGCCCTTCATTACGGCATCCTGATGCATTCTTTTGTGCGTACCCAGGAGACAGAAACCGGCGGGCTGAAACGGACTTCCGAAATCATGGCGGCTGCCGACGGTCTCATATCGGCTATTGAAGAGCAACTCGCCGGTAAGGGTCGGCAGGCGCAACGCCGGGTGCAGTCGCAGCTAATGCATCTTCATGAGTCGTTCAAGGCGCTGGAAACGACCTCAATGGAGGGTGCTGAGGAGCGACAACTGATCGGCGTGCTGAGAGATCTCATGCCTCGCCTGGAAGCGTTCGGGCGAGAGCTGGCGGCGACACCGTCGCCGGCGGCTCGTGATGTCTCTGGGCGGGTGGGTGCGTTGATTCGGTTACACGACCAGGTCGATACGGCGGTACATCGACTCATGGAGATCCACGTACGCAAAATCGACGCTGCAATACTGGGGGTCTCTGATGTGAGCCAGCAGGTAATCTTTGTGACCATCGTGACCCTCATCATCAGTGGGGTCATGGCGGTAGGCATCAGTATCCCGCTGGCGCACTGGCTGAGTCGGCCCATTGTGGCTCTTGCGCAAGGGAGCCGACGGCTGGCTGAGGGAGACCTCTCCCACCGGGTGGAAGTGGCAAGCGGTGGGGAGCTCGGGGAGACTGCCCAGGCGTTCAACGTGATGGCCGAACGGTTGGAGCGGTCGGCCATCGAGAATGCGGCGTTGTACGGTGCTGTTCGCCAACGGGCCGACCGGATCGCGGCGATCAATCGCCTGACCAGAATTGTCAGC
>PQAQ01000087.1 GCA_003105305.1 Candidatus Methylomirabilota bacterium | reverse complement strand
CGTGACGTTTTCCCTGATCGCAGCGCTCATCACGGGAGGCTGGGCGGAACTGAATCGGGAGAGCCACGAGGCGATTACGGGCTGGGTATTTCTGCTGTCGACCAGCCTCTCCATCCTCATCGTCTCCCACAGCCCACACGGACTGGAGGAGATCCACCGGCTGCTCGCCTCGAGCATTATCGGCGCTACCCGCGCGGACGTCTGGAGCTTCAGCGCGCTTGCCGGTCTGACAGCTCTTTTCCTCGCAACAACCCATCGGCGCACCCTCCTCTTTCTTATGGACCCTGCCATGGCTGCAGCAGTAGGAATGCACACCGGTCGATGGGCGGCAATCATCTCCCTTCTGCTCGGTCTCGCCGTCGGATTGTCCATCCGATCGTCCGGGATGTTGTACACATTCGGATGTCTGGTCCTTCCCGCTCTTGTGGCGAAGAATATCTGCCGGGAAGTTGGTCCGATGTTCCTGGTGGCGCCTCTTGTCGCCATCCTGACAGGCGCCGTGGCGTTTGTGCTCGCCAATCATTACGATTATCCCCCGGCGCAAATGACCGTCGCGCTGCTGAGCCTGCTGCTGACAATCGCCTGGCTCTTCCGGCGGCTGCGTCAGGCGAACGGGGTGTTCTGACCGGCTCACAGGCTCGAGCAAGTCCCTGGGCAGGCGGGGGCGTGATGTTAAACGGCTCGTCGGTTTCGTTTCTCTTGCTGTTGGCCCGCCTCCTTCAGTAACGCGTCGTGCAATAGCGCCTTGATGTAGCTCTGGTACTTAGGAATCCCCTTGCGCCTGGCCAACCGTTTGGCCTGCTCCAGATCGGTAACCGATAGCCGGATACTTACCTGCCTGGTGGGCGGCTCGAGCACATACGGGCGCTTGAGTTCCCCTCGGTCATCCAACGTTTCCTTCAGGAAGGCCGGATCGATCTCGTCCAGGATGCAGTCAGGACAAAACCATTGACTCTGATCGTCCTGATACATCCCCTGGCCACATTGTTTACACGTCCTTGTCATCTGTTACTCATCTCCCGATGCCAGAGTACGATTTGCGTTCTCTTCGAAGGCCAGGCCGTGATCACGTGGTAGTCGTCACCGCCTCGTCGAATAAAGACCACTGTCAGGAATCGCCCCGTGCGGGTTCGACCGACAGCCTTCAATGCCGAGCCTCTCCGCCCAATCACCACCATCGGCCCTGAAAAGACCTCTTCGAATTGACTCTCCTGAATGTCACCATGCCGCACCTGATAGTGCGGAATCCGGGCTTTCTTATCGTAGGCGAAAGTGATACGCATGATGTATTGACATGTCGTGACACTCACATTATGGACCAAGAGGGACATTCCCGTCAAGCACCGTCTTCTGCAAGCACTGGGGAAACGGAACAGACATGGGGATTCCCCCTCTGGCCCCACATGACGGTGACGGCCACCCTCGATTTTGTCCTTCGACGAGCGGGCTTCGGGGGCGCCGGCCGGATCGTCGTCATGCATTAGGGACGGATTGAACTACCCCACAGCGAGCTGCGGGGCATCAAATATTAGAACACTAAGAAACCTATGCGGTAAGCCGCGGAGAATCAACCCCACGGGATTGAATCCGGAGAGCCGAAAAATCGTTGTTCGCGCAGGACGTCTGATAGATTACAATAATAGTACATCGTCATCGCCGGGTGTGAGAGCGTCAAGCTGATTGCAACGATCAGCGCAAGGCTCGATGCCGACAACGCCGTTGTCGACGCTTCAAAGGAGGTCGTCATGATCAAGATCGGATCAAAGGCACCGGATTTTACCGTTACCACGACCAAGGGCCCCATCACCCTGTCGCAGTTCCGCGGTAAGTGGGTTCTGCTCTTCGCCCACCCCGCCGACTTCACGCCGGTCTGCACGACGGAGTTCATCGAGTTCGCCAAACGCCACAGGGAGTTTAAGGATCTCAACTGCGAGATCATCGGCTTGAGCGTGGACAGCATCTACTCGCACATCGAGTGGCTCCGCCATATGGAGGAGAGCGCCAAGGTCAAGATCGACTTTCCAGTGATCGCCGACCCTGAGAAAAAAGTGGCCAACGACTACGACCTGATCAACCCCGATGTCCAACTGACCGTCCGCGGCGTGTTCTTCATCGACCCTGAGGGGATCGTCCGCTTCGCCATGTACTACCCGATCCCGTTCGGACGCAATATCGATGAGATCCTGCGCAGTCTGAAGGCGCTGCAAACCGTTGACAAGTACGGGGTCGCCTGCCCAGTGAACTGGCAGCCCGGCCAGGACGTCATCGTGCCGCCGCCGCAGACGATCGATGAGGCCGACAAACGCGCCAAGGCCGGCGCCGACCGCTGGTATATGATGCGGAAAACGATATGACGGGACTCCGCGATTCCCGATCACGGTCGAGAATAACCTGATGCGGCGTATTGTCGTCCGGGCGCCTACCTGCAGCGCCGATATAGTGATCTTCTTGAAGCATGCCCTTCGAACTCACACTGAGGAGCTTCAACCCGGCGAGCAGGCAGCGTTTGTCTTTGACGCCGAACGATTTTCTTTTTCGGTTGCGATCTTCGAATCGTTGCTGGCCGGCGTCGGCCTGCAGCTCCTCTCATCACGCGACGAGGACGGTATCCGGGTTTTTGAGGTTCAGAAACCGCACCGTGAGAGCGCATAGGGAGCATTGGTGGCCAGGCTGAAGGACAACCGACACGCGGAAACGAAGCTCTGGCACGTTGCGATCCTCCGCATCTTTTTCGGGTATTACTTCTTCCAGGATGGTCTCGGAAAATTGACCGGCGGCTTTACCGGTCCAGGCGTACTGGAGAAGTGGCTGACAACGAAGGCCGACGCCGCGTTTGACTGGTACAAGCCGTTTCTGACCGGCGTCCTGATTCCCCACCATCAACTCGTGGCCGGGCTGATCACCTGGGGAATGATACTGGCCGGCTTGACACTTCTGTGTGGACTGCTGACGCGTCCCGCTGCGCTGGTAGGCATCTTTATGACGCTCAATTTCTATCTGGCCAAAGGGGGCGGATCGCCGGCCACCACCTCGGACCAGGCATTTATGGCCGGTCTGCTGGTGGTCTTCCTCGCGCGAGCCGGTCGCGCGTACGGGCTCGACGGCTGGTTGGCTCGACGTTATCCGGGATCCCCGCTCTGGTAATCGACTGACGAGTATTCTTTCACATGGGCAGCCCATGACGTATTCGGAGGCGATTACCTATCTCTACGGGCTCCAGCGTTATGGCGTCAAGCTGGGTCTTGAGAATATTCATCGACTTCTGGCGGCGGTCGGTGATCCGCACCGTCAGTTTCCATCCATCCTGATCGGCGGAACCAACGGCAAGGGGTCGACCGCCGCTTTTCTGTCGTCGATCCTCCAGGCTGCCGGCCATCGGGTCGGGCTCTATACCTCTCCGCATCTTCTGGAGTTTCGGGAGCGCATCCAGATTAACGGACAGCCCATTACAGAGGCCGACGTCGCGAGCCTCGTCGATAAACTTCGCCCCGTCATCTCTGATCTCTTCCCTACACCCTACGCCCTACACCCTACACCCTCTATCATTTCCCACCCCACCTTCTTCGAAGTCACGACCGCTCTCGCCTTTCTCCATTTCGTTCGCAGCAAGGTAGAATATGCGGTTGTGGAAGTAGGGATGGGTGGTCGGTTCGATGCGACCAACGTGCTCGATGCTCAGGTGGCGGTGGTCACCAATATCGCCCTGGAACATGAGGAATATCTGGGAACAACGCTGGGAGCGATCGCCGCAGAAAAGGCCGGGATCATCAAGCAGGCAACGCGTGTCGTCACCGCCGTCGAGGCCCCGGAGGCGCTGGCCGTCATGACCGAGGTCTGTCATGCGCGCGGCGCGATACTTTTCGACATCCGGAACGCATACGATTGGAGGATTCATCGGTCGGATCTCTCCGGTCAACGATTCAGCGCAGGCGAAAAAGGGCAGCCTTCCGACACGTTTGAGATCCCGCTGCTTGGCCGGCATCAGGTCGTCAATGCAATTACGGCCGTGGCCGCGGCCCGGCTTCTGCGGACCGCCGGCGCCGCCATTTCAGAGCGCTCAATCCGGGACGGGTTACGCCGGACCCAGTGGCCTGGCCGTCTCCAGCTTTTCCTCGGTCAGCCCCTTCTGATCCTGGATGGCGCACACAACCCCGCCGGTGCGGCGGCGCTGGGCGCCTTTCTCGTGGAGCAACGGTTTTCCGGCCGCGTGACGCTCGTCTTCGGTGTGCTTCAGGATAAAAACTGGATCGCAATGCTGCAAGAGTTGGCGCCGCTCGCACAACGGGTCATCCTGACCCGTCCGGAGAATGAGCGCGCCGCCGATCCGCGTCACTTAGCGGAGGCCGAACGCATCTGTCCAAAGCTTGAGATCGCGGAAGATGTCGCCGAGGCGATCGCGTTGGCCAGGGCAGTCACCAGTCCGGAGGGCGCTGTTGTCGTGACCGGCTCGCTCTTCGTCATCTCAGCGGCCCTGCGCGCGCTGAGGGCGCATGACTCGCGACCGTAACATGGCGTCTCATTGACGCTCGCTGTCCGATCTCATCATGGCTGTCGATATGCTGCACTCGCCTGCGCAATCGTTTGTACGATCCTGAGAGGGTGTGATAGCATTGCCCTGCGAGAATCTGTGGTCCTCCCCAGGTGCGGATCGTAGCCTGAAGATGGGTATCCACACATGAACGAACTCTGTACGGTCATTCTGGCGGCGGGCCAGGGGACCAGGATGCGCTCGAAGCTGCCGAAGGTGCTGCATCCGGTCGCCGGTCTGCCGATGATTGCTCATGTGATCGAGGCGTGCCGCCCCCTTTGCGCGACACGCACCCTCGTCATCGCCGGACACCAGGCCGACAGGGTGAAACAGGCGCTGGCTGGCGAGGCGCTTGAATTCGTGTCCCAGCCTGATCAGCGAGGAACGGCTCATGCCCTCCTGCAGACAACAGAGGCCCTTGCCGGTTTTGACGGCGATCTGCTGGTCGTGTCGGGAGACACGCCGCTCCTCACCTCGCAGACCTTGGCCGACCTCCTGTGGTCGCATCGCGAGACCCATGCGCTGGCCACCGTCCTCACAACGGAACTGCCAGACCCGACCGGCTATGGACGGGTGATACGATCCGCGACGGGAGCGGTTCTGCGAATCGTTGAGGAACTGGAAGCCACCCAGCAGGAGCGGCAGATCCGCGAAATCAACGCCGGGGTCTACTGCTTTGCAGCGCAAGCGCTCTTCCTGGCCATCCAATCGATCCGTCCCTCTGCCGTCAAGGGTGAACTGTATCTGCCTGACGCCATCGCGCTGTTGCGAGATCGAGACGGTGGCGTGCAGGCGCACCGAGTAGACGATCCCGACGAAGTACGAGGAGTCAACACCCGCGCCGAGCTGGCCGACATCCACCGCATCCTGTGGCGAAAAAGCGCCGAGCGGCTGCTCGCCGAAGGAGTCACGCTCCTTGACCCCGAGCGCGCCTATATCGGACCGCTGGTCAGGATCGGTTCCGATTCGATCCTCTATCCGAACGTTATCATCGAAGGACAGACAGTGATCGGGGAAGGGGCAACGATCTATTCGGGCTGTCGAATCCGCGATTCAACAATCGGCGACGACTCTGTGATTTTGGATGGGTGCGTGATCCAGGAGAGTCAGATCGGCAGCGGATGCCATGTCGGACCCTACGCACATCTCCGACCGGAGGCCCAACTTCGGCAACACGCCAAGGTTGGAAATTTTGTGGAGATCAAAAAGTCGATCGTCGGTGAAGGGTCCAAGGTCCCGCATTTAAGCTACATCGGCGATACCGCCATTGGGGAGCGCGTCAACGTCGGCGCCGGGACGATTACCTGCAACTATGACGGCTTTGCCAAGCATCGGACAGTCATTGAAGACGACGTATTTGTGGGCAGCGATGTCATCCTCGTGGCGCCGGTCTCGGTAGGACGGGGCGCCATCATCGCCGCCGGATCGACCATCACCGAGAACGTGCCTCCCGATGCGCTGGCTTTCGGTCGGGCACGACAGGTAAACCAGAGCGGCTCCGCTTCAGTATTTCGGTCTAACCACCGAAAGGAGTGATGCGATGTGCGGAATTGTAGGATATGTCGGGCACAAAAAGGTGGTCCCGGTCCTCCTGGAGGGACTGAAGCGACTGGAGTACCGAGGATACGACTCAGCCGGTCTGGCGATCCTCCAACAGGACCGGATCGTCGTCCATCGGAGCGCAGGAAAGCTCAAAGAGCTGGAGAACGTGCTATGGGGCCGCGATTTCTCAGGCGAAGTCGGGCTTGGCCATACCCGATGGGCGACCCACGGTCGGCCCACTGAAAACAACGCTCATCCCCACAGCGACTGTACCGGCGATCTTGTCGTCGTTCACAATGGCATCATCGAAAACTACCTGGCCCTGAAAGACAAGCTTCAGCGCGAAGGGCACCATTTCAGATCCGATACCGATACCGAGGTGATCGCCCATCTGATCGAGGCGCAACTCCGTGAGACGACAGATCTGGAGCTAGCCGTACGACGGGCCTTGGCCGATGTCGTCGGGACCTACGCTCTCGGAATCTTGTGGCGAGGCGATCCGCATCGCCTGGTGGCGGCCAGAAACGGCAGTCCGCTGGTGGTGGGATTGGGCGATGGAGAGTTCCTGATCGCCTCCGATCTCCCCGCTATTCTTTCCCACACACGCGATGTCCTGTTTTTGGACGATGAAGAAGTCGTCGTCCTCTCCCACGACGGCGTCAACATTACCACCCTGGCCGGAGAGCCGGTACACAAGAAGATCGAAAAGATCCTCTGGACACCGCTCATGGCCGAAAAGAGCGGCTACAAGCATTTTATGCTGAAGGAGATCTACGAACAACCGCGAGCTATCCGGGACACGATTCGAGGTCGGTTTTCACTGGATGGCGGTCAACTATACCTGGAAGGGCTCGATGTCCTCCAGAACCGACTGACCACGATCGATCGGATCGTCATCGTCGCCTGCGGGACCTCCTGGCATGCCGGGCTGGTCGGTAAGTTCCTCATCGAGGATCTGGCGCGCATCCCGGTCGAGGTCGACTACGGATCCGAATTTCGGTACCGCAATCCAATCCTGAATGAGCGGACACTAATTATCACCATCAGCCAGTCCGGGGAGACGCTGGACACCTTGGTCTCTCTGCGCGAGGCCCGTCGACTCGGCTGTAAGGCTCTCACGATCTGCAATGTGGTGGGCTCCACTCTCAGCCGAGAGAGCGACGGGGTTCTGTACACCCACGCGGGTCCGGAGATCGGCGTCGCCTCCACGAAGGCCTTCACTACCCAACTGTCCGCTCTCTATCTGCTGGCGTTGGCGCTGAGTCGTGCGAGAGGCCATCTCGACGGAGCCACAACGCAAGAGTTGCTCAGCGAACTGATCCGCCTGCCGCAACAGATGGAGCAAATCCTTTCGTCCGGATCCGCCATAGACGAGCTGGCGACTCGCTTTCACGCCGCGTCGAGTGTTCTCTATTTAGGTCGCGGGATCAACTATCCCATCGCGCTCGAGGGGGCGCTGAAGCTCAAGGAGATCTCTTACATCCACGCCGAGGGCTATCCGGCCGGCGAGATGAAGCATGGGCCGATCGCCCTGATCACGGAAGAGATGCCGGTAGTCTTTCTCGCTCCAAGAGATAAGACCTTCGAGAAGATCGTCAGCAACATCGCGGAAGTGAAAACGCGCAACGGCATTGTCATCGCCCTCTCCGACGAAACCGATTCCCCCCTTCTGACCAAGTCCGACCATCTGGTCGGCATCCCTCACACCTCGCCGCACCTGATGCCCCTGCTCCTGGTCGTCCCGCTACAACTCCTCGCCTACCACATTGCCGTGCGAAATGGGTGCGACGTGGATCAGCCCCGCAACCTCGCCAAAAGCGTCACCGTCGAGTAGACGCCGGTCCAGGCGGAGACCATCCACAGTGTAGATACGTGTAGACCCCGCACGGACACCGCCTTGGCCAGCCCCGCAGCCTTGCTATTCCTCATCGCGTTTTGCCCATTTCCCCGTCGGACATAAAACCGTTTCAGGCGCACGCCATCCCGGATATAATTAACTCCGGTAAACCAACTGCGCTTTGAAGAGGATATTATGCCTACTGGACGCAAGGCTTGGTCCCAAGAAGAACGGCTGATGGTGTTTAGGCTATACTGTCGGACACCCTTCGGACGTTTGCACCAGCGTAATCCTGAGATCATTAAACTGGCTGGATTGATTGGGAGAACGCCCGGTGCAGTTGCGATGAAAGCTTGCAATTTCGCCAGCCTCGACCCGCAACAGCAGGCAAGAAGAATTAAGGCGCTCGGCAACGTTAGCCACGCTGATCGCGAGTTGTGGAAAGCCTTCTTGAAGGACTCCGAATCTGTCGCGCAGGAAGCCGAAGCGCTGCAAGTTGCAGTCAGCGGAAAAGAATCAGACGACTATCTGCCTGAACTTGGCCATGTAGAGGAATCCATCGGGCGACAAATTCCAAAGTGGAATATGCTTTCTCGCAAGGATTTGAAAACGCCCAGTGGTCCAACTGAAAAAGACGCCTTGGTGAAAGCTCGGCGCGTTCAATCTTTCTTCCGCGCGACCGTACTCAACTCCTATGAATACCGTTGTGCCCTAACCGGACTGGCGATCCCAGAACTTCTCATCGCCAGCCATATCATTCCGTGGAACGTCGACGAAAAGCGGCGCGCCGATCCTCGGAATGGTATCTGCCTCAACGCCCTACATGGTCGCGCCTTTGACCGTGGGTTCATTACGTTCGATACAAACCTCTGCGCAGTGGTGTCATCCGAAATTGCGAAATCCGAGGATAGTCCCCTACAGCGAGAACAACTGACCAATATTGCGGGCTGTCTCCTCCGTCTACCTACTCGCTTTAAACCAGACATTTTGGCTTTGGAATACCACAGGGAGCGTATCTTCAGGCATTGATCTAGGAAGTCCAGACGATCCACATCGAGCCATTCAACATCAACTCAGTACCCACGATCTGATCGCCAGCTTTGGCCAAAAACGATTAGCGGAAAGGATGCCAGCGACAGATTGGAAGACTAACCGATCCACAGAATCTTCAGCTCACCATCTACCTGCCTGAATTCCTTGTCCCCTGTCACGAGTTCCGCCTTCCTGAGTGTGGCCAAGGCTGCGGCGAAGTAGTCGGCGTACGACATTTTCTTGCTGGACTTGAATGCGGCCGCCTGCCTGGTCAAGTCCAGATCGGCAGGGACAATCTCGATAGGCAGCGTCGAAATAAGGTGAGCCACCTCGTCGGTCCGCTCGCGTCCCGCCTCTCTCAGCGTGACATAATATACCTCGCCCCAGTTGATCACTGAGAGGAGGAGATCGCGACCGGAATCTCTCGCGACCCGGAACAGTTCAATCATCGTCTCCGCCCCGGCTTCACCCTCCAAGTAGGCAATAAGACTGTACGAGTCCAACACCCGAAGCGCCGCCCTCACAGCTCCCGCTCCTTCGCCTTTTCCTCCATCAATGCCTTCAGGAGCCTGCCCTTGGTACCGGTCACCCCTGCCATCGTCCGGATATATTCGTCAGTAATCGGCTTGAGGATGATTTCGCCACCTCGCTCGTACAGGTACACCTGCGTGCCCTTTTTAATGCCAAACCTCCGCCGAAGCCTCGACGGAATCACCACTTGGCCCTTGACTGTGACAACCGCCTTATCCATGGAACCTCCTTTGGAATACTCTCCATGTATGAATGCCATATGTTTAATTGTTAGTCAATAATTATTTTGTAATACTATATTACGATAGTATACCTTAATTGCATTTATTATAACTCTGAAACAGTCCTGCAGAACTTGTGAGGAAAAGACCTATTGCTCGGCTACGGTTACAGCAGGCATTGAAAGAGCGCGAATTCGGTGGTAGAGAGCGGGCGACTATTTCTTTCCGGTGAGTTTTCGGAGTAATTTAAGAATCGGGTCGTAGCAGTCGTCCATCACGCGCTCCTTGAGCGGGATGATGGCGTTGTCGGTGATTCGGATCTGCTCGGGGCAGACCTCGGTGCAGCACTTGGTGATGTTGCAGTAGCCGATCCCGGCCTTTGCCCGCAGCATCTCAGTACGTGAGTGAGTATCCAGCGGGTGCATCTCCAGCGCCGCGATCCGGACGAAAAATCGTGGCCCGGCGAAATGCGACTTATTCTCGCCGTGGTCGCGGATCACGTGACAGACATTTTGACAAAGGAAACATTCGATACACTTGTGAAACTCCTGAACCCGCTCAACATCTACCTGCATCATCCGATAGGCGCCGTCGGGATCCGGCGGTCGCGGCCTGAAGGCGGGGATCGTCTTGGCAACCTCATAGTTGAACGAGACATCGCTCACCAGGTCCCGAAGTGTCGGAAAGGTGTGCATCGGAGCGACCGTGATCGGTTCACCGGAAGGAAACAGGCTCATTTGGGTCATGCACATGAGTCGCGGCCGGCCGTTGATCTCAGCGCTGCAGGAGCCGCATTTACCGGCCTTGCAGTTCCACCGGACCGCCAAGTCTGGCGCCAGTGTTGCCTGCAGTCGATGAATCAGGTCGAGGAGGACCATCCCTTCCTCGGCCTCCACCTGATACTCTGTAAACCCTCCGCTCCCCGCATCGCCCCGGAAGAGCCGCAGCGTGACAACCGGCATTACGTCTTCTCCTCGATGAGCTGCCTGAGTTCCTCGGGCACCTCACGAATCGGTTCCAACGTCGTGATGATCGCTTCGTCGCGTTTGCGGACGAC
>PQAQ01000086.1 GCA_003105305.1 Candidatus Methylomirabilota bacterium | reverse complement strand
TTCAAGGGCAACTGGGCCAAGGCGCTGGCTGCATACAATGCCGGGCCAAACCAGGTACGCCGCTGGCTCCAGCGGCTTGAAGATCGCACTGATGATGAATTCATTGAAGAGATCCCCTTCACAGAAACGCGAGCATACGTAAAGCGGGTCCTTGGAAGCTATTATCGCTACCGCGCGCAGTACGGTAAAGGATAGGGTATGGAGGGTACAGGGTTTAGGGTTTTAAAAAAGGACCCGACGCGACTGGGCCTTAGACCCTATACCCTATACCCTACACCCTGGTTTTTCACGGTGGCCAGATGACACTGACCGGAAAAAAGATTGTACTCGGTGTAACCGGCAGCATCGCCGCCTATAAGGCCGTCGAGCTGGTGCGGGAGTTGACTAAGGCCGGGGCCTCTGTTCGCGTCGTAATGACCGAAGCGGCGCAGCGATTTGTTGCGCCCCTGACCTTCGCTACGCTCTGCCGGCAGGCGGTGCTGACCGATCACACGGCCTGGGAGGCCGAGATGCCGCACCTCGGCGCCGCGCAAGAGGCCGATCTGGTCCTGATCGCCCCCGCGACTGCCGATATCATCGCCAAGTTTGCCCATGGGATCGCCGACGATCTGCTGAGTACCCTCTTTCTCGCCTGTACGCGCCCGGTGATCCTGGCGCCCGCAATGGATGCCGACATGTACCGTCATCCGGCCGTCCAGGATAATCTGGCACGACTACGAAGCTGGGGCGTTCGGATCATCGAACCCGCAACGGGTGAGCTGGCTTCTGGAGTGTGGGGACCCGGACGGCTCACCGAGTGCGTCGAGATCGTGCAGGCCGTCGCCGAGACGCTCTGCCCGGCTCGCGACCTCAGCAATGAGGTAGTGCTGATTACCGCGGGCCCCACGCGCGAGCCGCTCGATCCGGTCCGTTACCTGAGTACGCGCTCCTCCGGCAAGATGGGCTATGCCTTGGCGACAGAGGCGGCAGCCCGCGGCGCCAGAACCATCCTGGTCAGTGGGCCGTCCGCCTTATCCCCCCCCGCGGGGGTGGAGTGCATTCGGGTTGAGACCGCCCTGCAGATGCGCGAGGCTGTACTGGACCGGCTGGCCGAGGCGACGGTCATCATCAAGGCAGCCGCCGTCAGCGACTATCGCCCGGCTCACCCGGCCGAGTCGAAGCTTGCAAAATGCGACGGGCTTCTGACGCTGGATCTGACGCCGAATCCGGATATCCTGCAGGAGATCGGCGCGCACAAGGATAGGCGAATCGTCGTCGGCTTTGCGGCGGAAACCGGTGAACTGATACCGCGGGCGAGGCACAAGCTGTCGGCCAAGCATCTTGACCTGATCGTGGCGAATGACGTGAGTCAGAAAGACGCCGGTTTCGGCAGCGACAACAATCAGGTGATCCTTCTCGATTCCACTGGCGGGGTTGAACCGCTGCCGCTCTTACCCAAGCGCGAGGTGGCGCGTCGAATCCTCAACCGCGTGGTGGCTCTGCGGCACACAACAGGGCACAGCGCTTAGGATGAATTGAGGATGGACGAAACGGCACACAGTGAGATCAACGAACTTCGCGACCTGATCGGCCAGACACGCGCCCACATGCGCAGGCAGCAGCTATTGGGGGTGGAACGTCTCCACGTCGCGTGGCCTGAACGTCAAGGAAAGTCTCCTGAACCGTTCCTACCCCTTACCCATGTGCGACAAGCGCTGGGGGAATGCGCGCGGTGTAAGTTACACACAGGTCGGAAGACTATTGTGTTCGGAGTCGGCGACCCGCAGGCTTGGCTTGTCTTTGTGGGAGAGGCGCCAGGGGCGGACGAAGACCAGCAGGGTGAGCCGTTTGTGGGAAAGGCGGGCCAGTTACTGACACGCATCATCGAAGCGATGAAACTGACCCGCGAGCAGGTGTATATCTGCAACATCGTCAAGTGCCGACCCCCGGCCAATCGGAACCCGGAGCCGGATGAGATCGCGGCATGTGAGCCGTTCCTGATCGCACAACTTCAGGCTATCCAACCGAAGCTCATCTGCGCGCTGGGCACCTTTGCAGCCCAGACCCTCCTGCGCACCAAGGAGCCGATCTCCAAACTACGCGGGCGATTTCACGACTATCACGGGATCCCCATTCTCCCCACGTTTCACCCTGCGTACCTGCTGCGTAACCCGCACGAGAAGAAAACAGTCTGGGAGGACATGAAGCTCCTCCAGCGAACCTACGAGACACTGATCGCAACGCAACGCCTCACCCACAATACCCGAATCGTCGCCACGATAGACTTACCATAACCCGGCCTCGAAAATATGAGGCTTGCCTCTCGATGCGAAGGTACCTTTGGAAAGCCGGATAAGCCCTCACGATATTCGTTTTTACATCATAACGCAGACATTATGGTCCGCCCATCCGTTTTGTCGCCGAATGCCGATGGGAGACGATACCGCATAACTCATCAATAATTCCACCTTCATGAGATGCCAGCGTCTATTCTTTCTCGATGGCCCCTAAATTGCTTATTAGTCCGAGCAGGAATTCAGTTGCCTTGCTCACGCGTGCATATTGTCATCAACCATGCCGCCAGATCGACATGGAACCCTGCACTATACGTTGGTATGCGTATTGACAGCATGTCCGCTGAGCATTACGTTCAATTTGATACAACGGGTCTGTCTCTGTTGTAGCCTCGATTGTTGCAGACACGACACTCGTACGAGCGGGATGTTGTCAATCAATGACGTGAACACACAGGAGGTCAACCGATGACGGAGGTGCATGGACGACTGGGCATGGGGTGGTTGCCAGACTATCCGGATTTTCGCGATCATACGGTTGAACTGGATGAGTTGCCCATTCGGCTGAAGGCGCTGGGGCAACACGACTCGGTCAAGGCGATGCTGAAAAAGGTGGGTGTGGCAACGCCGCCCAAGGCGCTGCCCACCGCTATCGATCTTCGCGCCTGGTGCTCCCAGATCGAGGACCAGGGCGACCTGGGCTCCTGCACGGCCAATGCCGGGGTAGGCGTGGTGGAGTACTTCGAACGTCGGGCCTTCGGACGTCACATCGACGCCTCCCGGCTCTTTTTGTATAAGGCGACCAGGAACCTGATGCGTGTCACGGGTGATACGGGGGCCTTCCTCCGGACCACGATGGGGGCGCTGGTGCTGTTCGGCGTCCCGCCCGAGGAATACTGGTCGTATGTTATCGCCGATTTTGACAAGGAGCCGACCGCCTTCTGCTACGCCTTCGCGCAGAACTTTCAGGCAATCCAATACTATCGACTCGATCCCTCAGGCACCAGCAAACCGACCCTTCTCACCCGGATCAAGACCAATCTGGCGGCTGGATTACCGTCCATGTTCGGCTTTACGGTGTACACCTCGATCTCGCAAGCAGGTGGGAGCGGGAAGATCCCCTACCCTACCGCCGGGGAAAAGGTGGCGGGTGGCCACGCTATTGTCGCCGTGGGGTATGATGACGGGCTCAAGATTAAGAACACCAATCCCAGTGGCGTGGCGACGACCGGGGCGCTGCTGATCCGAAACTCCTGGGGAACCGGATGGGGCGATCACGGCTATGGCTGGCTTCCGTATGACTACGTCCTGAAAGGACTGGCCGTCGATTGGTGGTCTCTCCTCAAGAATGAGTGGATAGATACCGGGGCGTTCAAGGCATGACGTTTCGCATAGGCTTGACGTATTCCGGTTACCCCGGTAAGCTGGGGTGCCGCTTATGAAGGACGATCATGTGAGTAAGGGCTGAAGAGTATCGACGCGTCGAGGTGAGCATGGTGCCCGCCGATTCCGAGCCGGCGCTGCAGGTGGAGAAAGGATCGCCGCATCCGCTGGGGGCGATCCCCAATCAGGACGGCGTGAACTTCTCCCTGTTTTCGGAGAATGCCGCCAGCATCGAACTGTTGCTGTTCAAGCGGCACGATGCGCCAGGGCCGTTCCAGGTCATTCAGCTCGACCCCTTCGTCAATAAGACCTTTCATTTCTGGCATGTCTACGTCCGGGGGTTAAAACCGGGCGCGCACTACGCCTACCGGGTGGACGGTCCCCGGGATCCGGATGCCGGGCATCGTTTCAATCGGAACAAGGTCCTGATCGATCCGTACGCCAGAGGTAACACAAACAGCCTCTGGAGGCGCGCCGATGCCTGCGACCCCGACGACAATATCGACACCTCTATGCGGTCCGTGGTAATCGATACCTCCGGCTACGACTGGGAAGGGGATCGGCCGCTGAACCGGCCCATGGAGGACACGATTATTTATGAGATGCACGCGGGCGGCTTCACCAAGTCGCCAACCTCCGGAGTCACACATCCTGGCACCTTCTCCGGCATCATCGAGAAGATCCCGTACCTCAAAGAGCTGGGTATCACCGCTGTCGAACTGTTGCCGGTATTTGACTTTGACGAAACGGACGTCCTTCGGACAGTCGATGGCCGGCCGCTTCGGAACTTCTGGGGTTACAGCACCATAGGGTTTTTCGCACCGCAATCGACCTACTGTATCTCTCCGGAAAGCGGCTCCCACCTACGCGAGTTTCGCGATCTGGTAAAGGCGCTACACAAGGCCGGTATTGAGGTGATTCTTGACGTCGTCTTTAATCACACCGATGAGGGTAACCACCAGGGACCCGTCTTCTCGTTCAAAGGGATCGACAATCGCGTCTATTATTTTCTGATGCCGTGGGACAGAAGGCTCTATCTTGACTACTCCGGGTGCGGCAATACCTTCAACTGTAACCATCCGATTGTGCAAAAGCTCATCGTGGAGTGTCTGCGGTATTGGGTCCGAGAGACGCATGTCGACGGATTCCGGTTCGATGAGGGCTCGATTCTGTCGCGAGGCGAGGACGGCGCGCCCCTTCCGCATCCGCCCGTCGTCTGGCAGATTGAGCTGGATGAGGAACTGGCGGATACAAAGGTGATTGCCGAGGCATGGGACGCCGCGGGTCTGTATCAGATCGGTCATTTCCCCGGCGATCGCTGGGCGGAATGGAACGGTCGCTATCGCGACGATATCCGTCGCTTTGTCAAGGGAGAGCCCGGTCTCGTCGGTGCCGTGGCGTCCCGGCTGGCCGGAAGCGCCGATCTTTATCAGCCACTCGGAGAACTGCCGATCAACAGCATCAATTTCATCACCTGTCATGACGGCTTCACCCTGAACGACCTGGTCTCCTACAACGTAAAGCACAATGAGGGAAACGGGGAGGGCAACCGGGACGGCATCGATAACAACCTGAGCTGGAACTGCGGCATCGAGGGTGACACGACTGACCCGGCCATCGAGGCGCTCCGTGAGCGCCAGATCAAAAACTTTGCGGCGATCCTGCTGTTATCGCGCGGGGCGCCGATGATCCTGGCCGGAGATGAGATCAGGCGGACACAGCGGGGGAACAACAACGCCTACTGTCAGGACAATGAGATCAGTTGGTTCGACTGGATGCTAGCGCAGAGGTATCGCGACGGAATGCTCCGATTTTGGGCGCGGATGATACAATTCCGGAAGACCCATTCGACCCTGCGCCGCCGCTTCTTCTTTAACGGGGCGTTTAATGAACGGGGGCTGCCCGACGTCTCCTGGCATGGCTGTAGATTAAATCAACCCGGGTGGTCCGATCCGGACGCCAGGGCGCTGGGGGTGACGCTGGGCGGATTCGGCGGCGAACCGGACCTGCATGTTGTGCTGAACATGTACTGGGACAGCCTCGAATTCGAGAGCCCGTCGGTACCCGGTCGCCGGTGGTTGAAGGCTATCGACACGGCCGCGCCCTCGCCTCAGGACATCGTGGACCCAGGAGACGAGGTCGAGGTCAGCGGGACCACCTGCGCTGTGCAGGGACAGAGCATCGTTGTGCTTGTCTCACGGTAGGTCTCTTGTGCGAACAAGGGAATGGCATCCCACAAAACGATGTGGAGAGGACTGGCTCGATTTAGAGGAGGCGATATGACTGCGCTAAAGATCGTACGGAGCAGATCGCGAGTTGTTGGCACAGCTCTTTGTATCATCACCGCGCTGGCGCTGTGTGTGCCGCGGCAGACGAATGCGGCTATGGTGTATGGGCGCATTCTTGATGAGGCGGGGCGCGTGCAGCCGACACTCACGTTCAGCGTAGAAGATTCGGCAGGAAAGACCGTAAAGGAGAACGAGAAAACGGATGACAAGGGGGGGTACAGTATCAACCTTGCGCCGGGCATCTACAGGGTGAAATCCGGTAATAAGACGGCTGTCATTCGGAGCGGTTCGGAGCCGATCCGGCAGGATATCCATTTAAGGAAGCCGTAGGAGTGCGGTAAATCACGGAGAAAGGCGATGCCAGAAGATACACGAGAGGGCTCAAGTGTTCAGGCCGAAGAGCGCCCGAATGGGTCAAGTTCGAAGGGGATGCGTGCGATCTCCAAGTTCTTCAAGCATGGTGCGGTCATTGCAACGGTGGTGACGGCCCTTGGGGGGTGGTTTGCGACCCGTTATCAGAATAAAATGACCGCCGCCACCTTGCTCAGCGAACGTGAAAAGGCGGAGACTTCCCTTCGCGCAGACATGTTCAAGAGCCTCATCGCTCCGATCTTCGGACCGCAGCACGATAAAAAGAGCACCACTGAAAATGAACGACTGCTGGTGGAACTCCTGGCGCTCAATTTCCACGAAAACTTCGAGTTGAAACCGTTGTTCGAGCGCGTAGACCAACGACTGCAAGGCATGACGAAGGAACGCGAATCCTTGCAATCCATAGCCCGTCGAATCAAGGATCGACAGATCGCCGCACTCAGAAAGCAGGGAACCGGGGGCGCGTCCAACGGGGAAGGCGCGTGCGTCTACACAGACAAGTCCGCACAGCGATACCTGTCCCGACTGTGGTCATGGATTATGGATACGTCCGATGGGCCGGGGGCCTGTGTCTATGAGTTAATCATCGTCATGCCGTCGTCGGCTGATCAGCCGCGCCAGAAAGACTTTAATCCGGCCCTCGAGATGCTCAGGGAGGAGTCCAGACCGTACCATCTGGTCGGAACATTTGGGGAGATTTTTGGCAATCCCGCCTCTGGCCAGTTGCTGAAATCTCCCGATGGGAACCACCGGCTGGAGATTATCGTATCCGACGCCGACTGGAATAATGCCAGACTGACGGTTCGGATCGACGCGTTTACCGGCGCGTCGACCGTCCCGGAGGCCTCCTATGCGCCACTGACGCTCAGTTGGACCGACCTGCCGCTGACCGACAACACCCTCTTTCCTGATGGGAACCGATTCGCCCTGGTCTTCTATAAAGGTTCCCTTACCCCTCCCGTAAAGACCGCCGAGTTAAGGCTTATCTGGTTTCCAAAGGAGTATTTCACGCCCCGGGAGCGACCACTTGATTATGGCGAGTTTCTAAGGGTAGTCGGCAAGAAGGCGGGATGAAAATGATTCGCGCTCATCATTACCGGTCAGTTGATCTCCGACAGCATCCAGTCATTCGCGTGCAGTCTGACTGACTGACACTCGAGTCCTCACCGATTGTCTTTTACATAGCGATGTATTACAGTAGCAGGGTTAAAATCGGAACGCCGGTCCGGCGAGCGTTGATAAATTCATTACCGGTTCCCCGCGAGCGGATTTGGGCGGTATCCTGCGTATACACCGGGGAGCGCCCAGGTATCACTATAGGAGAAAGGGGGAGTAGGAGATGGCTGGAAGGAATCTTATCCTTATCGGTGTAGTGCTGTGCTTAGGTTTTACAGTGGGATGCCGAAGCAAGAGCGAGCTCCATCTCAGCACCGTCAACGTGAGCGCGTCAACCGTCTACTGCCTCTTCGATCCATCCTGTACTGTGACCACCACGAACACCCACACCGCATCTATCCCAATGCAGGTCGGCGGAACGGCGTTCATCGAGTCCCGTACCTTCGCGGGTAAGCCCGGCACGCCGGCGGCCGGTCTGTACGGATATGAGTATCGGGTGAATCTCGAAAAGGCTATGGAAACCACGGTTGATGTTGAGGAGGTCGGAAAGGTCAACTACATGCCGTGCCTACGGTCGATCGTATTTGACTTCGGCCCTATCGTCGATACCCTGGATTACAATGGCGACAAGAAGACCGGAGAGCTGATCTATGTCGTGACGAGCGGCGGTCCGGGCAAGATCGGCCTCGGACCCGTAGAACGATTTCACGGAAGACTTACATTCAACTTCGACTCCCCCGTCTGTGTCGGGAGTTCTGACCGTCAAGGCGACAGCACCTTCTTCTTCGGCCTGGTCTCCGCGCAGTCGCCGAGGTCCGTCGACGCAACGATCATGGAGACAGGCGGTCTAGGCTCCGCATCGCCAAAGATGAAAAAGAATATTAAATATCATGTAGAAGTCCCCGCGCCCCAGACAGGCACGGCAAGTGCGTCGGATAGTCCTGGAAGTCTCTAAGATCAACCCCGGGAGCATCAGAGATCTGGGTAGAAGAAGGTTAAACGTGCAGAGGAATGCAGAACGTCCAGGCACAACCATAAGGGAAAGGAGGCGTATGGGATGGCCGGAAGGATGCCAGTCTTTATCGGTGTGGCACTGGGTGTGATCTTCACTTTTGGGTGCGGACAGCGAGAGATCCATCTCAGCTCCGTTAAGGCAAGCGCTCCAGCCGTCTACTGCCTCTTCGATCCATCCTGTGCGGTAACCATTATCGACAGCAGCGACACCCCTATACCGCTACCGGCTCAGGGAACGGGTTTCCTTCGATCCCGCGTCTTCGCGGGAAAGCCCGGTACGGCGGCGGCCGGTCTATACGGGTACGAGTATCGGATCGATCTCGAGAAGGCCGTCGAGACCACGGTGGATGTCGAGGGCGTTGCAACCAAGCGCATGCCGTGTCTGCGATCTATGACATTTGAGTTCGGACCTGTCGTCGACACCCTGGACTACAATGGCGATAAGAAGACGGGAGATCTGATCTACGTCGTGACAAAGGGCGGTCCTGGCAGGGTCGGCCTCGAACACGCACACCGGTGGACCAACAAGATGATATTTTACTTCGACTCCCCTATCTGCGTCGGGGCGGCCGGTGGCCAGGGCGACAGCACCTTGTTCTTCGGCCTGGTCTCTGCGCAGCCGCCGAGGTCCGTCACAGCAACACTCAAGGAAACGGATGACCTGAGCGTTACCGGGTCACGGCACAAGAGCAGTCCGGCATACGACGTGCTGACCCTCGCGCCTCAGGCCAGCACCGCGCACGGGAAGGACTGAGCAGAGATCCGGGACGAACCGGCGTGAGCACGTCTGCCCCTGGTCTCGTTGGAATGCTGTCCGTGATCACCGGGTCAGAGCGCCTTCTTGCCGACATCGCCCTATCTGTTCCACCGCGGAGAATCCTGACCTACGCCATCCCGCCCTCCACACAGCAACAGATCGAGGTCGGTATGCGAGCGCTCGTCCCACTCGGTCCTCGCCGAGTGACCGGGTATATTGTTGGCCTCCGCGCTTCTACACCGACTGATCCTCCGGACCTCAAGTCGATTAACGCGATCCTGGATCCCGAGCCGCTGCTCGATCACCATATGCTGCAACTGACACGCCTCGTCGCGGACTATTATCTGACATCGTGGGGATCAGTGATTCGAACAACCCTGCCCCCCGGAACCGATCGAATGACGGTGCGAATCGTGGAGCTTCTCGGGTCGCAGGAACAGTGCGCCCGTGAGATGGGCCGGTGCGATTCCACCGAACGGCAGATACTGACGGCGCTTCAGACGCAACGCCGCATACCGCTTTCATCCCTCAAACAGCGGTGGCCGCACGAAGCGGTTGACCGGCTGATTCGTTCGCTCACCGGACAGAACCTGGCAAGACTGGAATACCGCGAACGTCGTCCCTCGATTCGACCTATCGTCCGACCCCTGCTTCATATCGCCATCGACCGTTCGACAGCAGAGGTCGAGCTGGCCGCCCTCCGACGCCGGGCGCCCCGACAGGCCGCGCTACTTGACCGCTTCGTACATTCCGGCCCCACGCTGACCCCTGCCGAGGCCGCAGTCGTCGCCGGCGCCTCCGGGGTTCGCGCCCTGACTGCCAAAGGCCTCATCCGTCGTATCATGGTAGATATCGAGCGATCCCCCTGGGAAGGCGAAACGATCATCTCGGATTCCCGACCCGAACCCAACTCGGCCCAGCGCGCAGCAATTAACGGTCTCATTGAGGGAATATCCTCGCATATATTTTTTCCAGCGCTGCTGTATGGCGCAACCGGCAGCGGGAAAACCGAGGTCTATCTCCGGGTAATCGACGAGGTGATGCGACACGGAAGACAGGCGCTGGTGCTCGTCCCGGAAATCGCCTTGACCTCTGTCACGGCGGACCGATTTCGCTCACGCTTCGGTGATCGAGTCGCGCTGCTACACAGCGGCCTCTCACCCGGCGAACGGCTGGATCAGTGGCGCCGCATCAAGCGCGGGCTGGCCGATATCGTCGTAGGCGCGCGATCCGCGGTCTTTGCTCCCCTCTCCCGCCTTGGCCTGATCGTTGTCGACGAAGAAGATGACGCCTCCTACAAGCAGCAGGATGAACCGCGCTACCACGCGAGAGACGTCGCATTGACCAGAGGACAGATGCTTGGGATTACCGTTCTTCTTGGCTCCGCAACCCCAAGCCTTGAAAGCATCCATCGCGCCAAGGAAGGGATCTATCGACTGTTCCGGTTGCCGGAGCGAGTCGAAGCCAGGCCGCTGCCGTCGATGACACTGATCGACATGCGCGAAGAACGCGCCCAGACAGACACACGACATCCCCCCACTCCTCCTACACAAAAGGGAGACGCGGAGAGATGCGAGACGCGGCGAGCAAGAGAGCCGCTCATCTTTTCCCGGGCGCTGGCAGATGCGATCAAGAAAACAGTAGCCAAAGGGGAACAGGTCCTTCTGTTCATCAATCGACGGGGATACGCCAGGGTCCTGCTCTGCCGTGAGTGCGGCTTCACCATGCGGTGTCCGCATTGCAGCGTCTCGCTCATCTATCATGCGATGGATGCCAGCATGCGCTGCCACCACTGCGATCATCAAGAACGACCGCCGCAGCATTGTCCTCAGTGCGGCGGAATCGCCTGCGGATGGCTTGGATACGGGACGCAGCAGGTCGAAGCCGCCGCTCGCCTCCTCGATCCGGATATCTCCATCGTCAGGATGGATCGTGACACCACCAGGCAGCGGCGGGCGCACCAGCAGATCCTCAAGGGCGTGCAACAGAGGCGCACGCAGATTCTTATCGGGACACAGATGATCGGGAAAGGACATGACTTTCCCGGAATCACCTTGGTAGGTATCCTCTCTGCCGACGCCTCGATGCAGATCCCGGATTTCCG
>PQAQ01000085.1 GCA_003105305.1 Candidatus Methylomirabilota bacterium | reverse complement strand
CGGTTGCCGAATATGGGGACGATCAGGTCGTCCCGGCTCGGCAGGCGCCTCAGAATGTTCACCCCCAATGATGGTCACAACGAGAGGTTTGGAAACTGATTGGACCTTTGGGAGTCCAAAGCTGATGATCGCCCAAGCCAGGATCAGGTGGAAACCGGTAGAGCTCAGAAGGAATCGGCCCAACGGCAACGACCGGGTCTGCGATCCAATTAATAACGCCATCGCGGAGTACACCTTATCGGAGGTCCGATAGGCCTCGGCATGGCCTTGTTGATGTTCAAGCGCGATGCTGTCCTTTGGAGCCATATACAAATTATAGCGAATCCGGTCGCAGTAGGCGAACCGTTTTTTGACCTACCTCTGCCGGGGAGTCGAAGGTGGCATGCGATGATGAGAATAGCCGCCATGCAGCCAGCCGATTGGAAAGGTCGGACCTATTGCGAAGGAACCGGGTCACCAGGCGCAAGCTGGTTGTATAACATCCATATTGCCTGAGCGATCCGCGAATCGAGTCCCCACGACGCGACCACATGGTCCGTAATGGTCCCATCCGAAGTGTGTCCCCAGAAACCTAGAGCGTGTCCGAATTCATGGGCGATGAGGCGGCGCCCACTGTCGCCACTCGCATAAGCCGGATCGATCAGCATCCTTGCGGATAGGTAGCGACCCGTCAACTCGGTAGTCAGCGAGATTTCGGAAGCATCCCCTGACGAGGGCGTACCGTATGCGACATACACGATGCCGTCAATTCCCCCAGACCCGATATTAGCGAGCTCGTCAGAGGTGGCGGGACGGACAATAAACGATACTCCGGTTTCGTTCGTCCAGTATCGCACTCCATTCTCTACTTGACCGATCCCCGTGCGGGGATCGTTGACGATCGCGGGATCGATCGCCACAACGACCGGCGCATCTTTCCATCTCCTTGCGATGAAAGGACCGGAAGGGGCTGCACTATATGCATTAAAATCTCTCAAGACCTGCAGTGCTTCTGATCGTAGTGCCGCATTTCCGGAATTAACCCACTTTGCGAGAAACACGTGCATCCGGGATGTGTCACCCGGCGCAGAAACAGCCACGTACACCGTATACTCTCCTTCGGGAAGTTCGGCTTTGCCAATAGAGACAAATGCCTGGCGAAACGTTGGGGAGTTTGCGTCCCAATGGGACCGGTCGCTGAACGTATCAACGTCGGCCAAGTTCCGCCACCCGTCTTTCGTCCATAAGAACGTGACATTCGGATCGATTGCCGGCGCATGAGCCGCGATAAACACCCATGCAGACCCGTCAACATCGAAGGCTCCGGTCAGGTTAATCATGACGCCGTCGTTCGCAACGGGGCCTATGCCGATGGGGCAGCCGTCTGACGGGTCCTTAGAGGGGGCTCCGCAGTCCACCCACTGTACACCGCCAATACTGCCCATCCGAATATTCGCGAGCGCGAACGCGTGACCGGTAAACAGCAACAACGCAGCAACGCACGCGGATGCGGCAATCAAGGTCCTCAGCGTTTTCATCCCGATGTCTCTCATGCTCGTTAACGGATATAGCGCTCGCTCTTCCGACTCAGGCGAACGGTCTCAACAAATACTCGGCGATTGTCGCACACGTCCACCCATTCGTGTCAACCCTCTTGTTGGCGCATAGAGACGCCAGGAAAGTAGAGAAAAGGAGAGGGAAGCGCGCGGGGCCATCAAAACCGATAACTGACGCCGGCCAGGACATTGATCGGCGGGGCGGGGGTCAGGAAGCGTTCGATCGGATCGCCGGCAACTTTCGCATTGGGGGCAAAGGTCCCGAACGTCTCGTAATGGTTATTGGTCAGATTGTTGATCTTCACGAACCCGGAAAAGCGCTGCCAGTGGGCATCCATCCCTGCGTTGAGGACCACGTAGTCAGTGAGCTTCGGCTGTGTATTCGCCTCGTCCCCGCGAAGGAACTGGTCGCCCACAAAGTTCAGATTGAGCGAGAGCGCCAGCCACTTGTTCAGGTGATAGCGGAGACCGGCGGTGACCCGGTGCTCCGGCGTGAGCGGCAGCCGGTTCCCTGTCCGCACCAGTTGACTGACCTCCGGCGTCCTGGGCGAGGCCAGCTCGATATCCTCGCGAAAGGTCGCGCGGGTCCAGGCGTAGTTCACAAACCCCTCCAGGCGGTCCCGATAGATCCCACGCACGCCCAGCTCGATCCCCTCCCGTCGGGTGACGCCGATATTCTGGAAGAAGATCGTCAGCGCGGCTGGGTCCGAGACCGAGAAGATGTCGTCCCGCACATCGGTCCGGTAGAGCGCCAGACTCCCCTCCAGCCACGGCAGGGGGCGCGCCCGGACACCTACTTCGTAGTTGTGGGTCCGGACGGGACTGAGCTTGTGAAAACCGGTATCGGGGGCTACGCCCGCCTGCAAGCCGACGCACGGAGAGTCGGGGCTGGCGCAGGTCAGCTCCAGGAAGGCCGGCGTCCGGAACCCCTGGGAATAGGAGAAATAGACCCCATAGCGCTCTGAAAGGTTGTAGTTGATCCCGGCCCGGGGGAGCACCCGGCTGTAGGACGCTGTCCCCGACGCCTTGCCGGGCTCTTCGGGGCTGGAGTCGGTGATGTTATGCCGGACATAGTCGGCCCGGAGTGCGCCAGTGACGAACAGGCTGTCGCCGGCCAGCAGCAGCCCGCGACCCAACTCGGCGGTGTCCTCGATGTAGGCCCCGACGGTGTGCTGTCTGTCCGACAGCACCGACTGCAGGTTCGAGGGTGGACACGCCTGCGCCGGATCTGCCCCTTCGCCGACGGCGCTGTCGATGCAGCCCTGCAGACTTCGCGCATTCTGCTCCTCAAAGACGTTGATGTCCACGTGGTAGCGCGCGTACTCGGCCCCGACGGTCAGGGTATTCTTGCGCCCCCAGAATCGGCCGTCGTGCGTCAGTTGGGCCGTTCCGCCGCCTGAGCGCGTCTGGTTAAACATGCGGGTATTTTCGCTGAGCAGACTGACGTTGAACTGCTCGGCGTCGAGTTKTCTGTAGAATCCGTTCAGGGCCAGCGAGAAGCCGCTCCCCAACGTCTGCCGGATGTTCAGGATCCCCATGTGCAGGGTCGGGGCAAAGAAGTCGCCGCCGCTGTAGTTCTGCTGCCGATCAACCCGCAGGATGCTTTCCGGCAGCGATCCGGGCTCCAAGATCCGGTTGTCCTGATATTGATAGGAGAGGGTGAGATCGGTCCCGCCGTGATGGTATCCGAGCTTCCCGAACGCCTTCGAGAGACGGCCGTCGGACTGATCGCGCCAGCCGACCTCGTTGAACTGGCTGCCGGAAAAGTAGTAGTCGATCGGCCCCGCCATTCCACTGAGACGGCCTTCGGCCTTTCGGCGTCCGAAGCTGCCGCCCGACATCTCGGGGATGATCTCCCGCTCCTCGCCGCCGCGGCGCGTGATGATGTTCAGGGAGCCGGCCAGACTGTTCCGTCCGAAGACCGCCGTCGGACCCCGTATCACCTCGACCCGTTCGATGTCGTCGAGCGGGAGCAGATCGAAGTTGATCTCTTCAACCGCCGGCTCGTTGATCCGGACCCCGTCGACAAACACACTGATCCCCTGCGGGATGCCTGTGACAGAACTGCCGGTGAAACCCCGGAAGGAGAGATCGAACTGATGGGAGTTGCCCTGCTCATCGTTCAGATGGACGCCGGGAAGCTGCTGCATGACGTCCTGAAGAACCAGCGCCTGCGAGCGTTCGATCTCCTCGCCCGTCAGAACCTGGACGCTGGCCGGGACTTCCGCCAGAGCGATCGGAGCTGTGGAAAGGCGAATCGGCGCGGTCACGACGACCTCCGGAAGCGGAACAATCTCTGGAGGCGCGCCGCCTTCCTGGGCGAGCGCGCCGTTGGTTGACCACCCGATCATCAATCCTGCCAGGACTCCCACCGCCAGAACTCGGCCGCCCGCCATGCGTTGCCCCCTCCTGAGGATGCCTTCGAGCGAGATAGATGAGAAATGCAATGTAGAGTGATCTCTATATTGCAACACTCATGCCGGATGGAAGCGGGGCGCAGAGGTCGCTAACGTCTTGAATTGGCGAGGGGGATTCGAGACGTTATGCAATGCCTACACGGAGAGATCTGGTTGATATCAACCGGTGGTTGTTTTCAACCATTCGATCGCGGAAGATTCCCTACCCACGTCATTGCGAGGGAGCGCAACGACCGAAGCAATCTCACCGTTCTTTGCACCTCAAAAACGGTTGGATTGCCGCGCTCCTTTCTGTCGCTCGCAATGACCACCTTTGGGGCACGCATTCCGCCGGCTATAGCTTGCTCACGATTCAGGGCGGGTGATACCGTGTTTTTGGATGCGATAGCGGAGCGCCTCCCGGCCGATGTTCAGTTTCCGGGCAGCTTCCGTGACGTTGCCGTCCGCCAGATCGAGCGCCTGCCTGATCAATTCGCGTTCGACCTCCTCCAGATCGACACCCTGTTCGGGCAATCGGATCTGAAACGGCTCATCGGCGCCGGTTGAGTTGATGCGCCTTCGGTTCGCAATGACAGGAACAGCCGCATCAAGACCAAGCGCCGGAGGACCGATCTCCTGCGCATCGCAGACCAACAGGGCCCGCTCGACCAGGTGGACCAGTTCCCGAACATTGCCGGGCCATCGGTACATTCTCAGGGCCCGGAGGGCGTCCCCCGTAAACCGCTTCGCAGGAAGCGAATACTTGTGCGTGAGTTGCTTGAGAAAGTAATCCGCCAGCAGGATCACATCATCATCGCGTTCCCGCAGCGGCGGCAACTCCAGCGTGAGGACCTTCAGGCGATAGTAGAGGTCGGGTCGGAAGGCGCCGGCCTTCACAGCCGCTTCGAGGTCGCGGTTGGTGGCCGCGATGATGCGCACGTTGATCTTTCGCTCCCGCAGACTGCCGACCCGGCGAATCTGCCGCCGCTCGATCGCCTTGAGGAGCTTGGCTTGCAGCTCCAGGCTCAGTTCGCCGATCTCATCCAGAAACAGGGTCCCGCCGTCGGCAGCCTCGATGAGGCCGGGTTTTGCCGTGACCGCACTCGTGAAGGCGCCCTTCTCATATCCGAACAGTTCCGCCTCGGCAAGCTCCTTCGGGATCGATGTGCAGTCGATCTCCACGAACGGCTGCCCGGCCAGGCTGCCGTGCCGGTGGATCGCCCGCGCGACGAGATCCTTCCCTGTGCCGGTCTCACCGAGTAACAACACCGTCGGCAGTTCGCCGGCGGATCCCGGTTCAAGGTGCGCGATCCGCTCGATCAGCTCGATGACCCGTGTGATCCTGGGGGAGACGCCGACAATCTCGCCATGGGCAGCCTGTTGGATCTCCTTACGCTGAAAGTAGGAAAGGCGTTCCCGCAGACGGTGCGTCTCCAGCGCCTTTTCAATCACGAAGCTCAACTCATCGTGATCGATCGGCTTCTGGATATAATCATACGCCCCGGCCTTCATGGCGGC